>NZ_JBQCGS010000078.1:0-95097 GCF_051955415.1 Flexivirga sp. | reverse complement strand
ATCATGATGATGTTGTCCTTCGCCTCGAAGCCGTCCATCTCGACCAGCAGCTGGTTGAGCGTCTGCTCACGTTCGTCGTGGCCGCCGCCCAGGCCGGCGCCACGCTGGCGGCCGACCGCGTCGATCTCGTCGACGAAGATGATGGCCGGGGCGTTGGACTTGGCCTGCTCGAAGAGGTCCCGGACACGGCTGGCACCGACGCCGACGAACATCTCCACGAAGTCCGAGCCGGAGATGGAGTAGAACGGCACACCCGCTTCGCCGGCGACCGCACGGGCGAGCAGGGTCTTACCGGTGCCGGGGGGCCCGTAGAGCAGAACGCCCTTGGGGATCTTGGCGCCCACGTCGAGGAACTTCTTGGGCGACTGGAGGAACTCCTTGATCTCGTGGAGCTCCTCGACCGCTTCGTCGGCACCTGCGACGTCGGCGAAGGTCACCTTCGGCATGTCCTTGGTGGCCAGATTCGCCCGCGACTTGCCGAATTGCATGACGCGCGACCCGCCGCCCTGCATCTGGCTCATCAGGAACCAGAAGATCAGGATGAACAGGATGAACGGCGCCATGCTGATCAGGATCGACAGCCAGACGCTCTGCTTCTGCGGGTCGTCGGTGTAGCCCTTGGCGGGCGGGTACTTCGACAGCAGCGAGACCAGTTGGTCGCCGCGCGGGTCGACGTAGTTGGCCTCGACCTTGGTCAGGTCCTTCTTGTTCCCGACCGTGGTCGGGTCCTTGAGGGTCAGCTTGACCGAGTCGGGCGTCAGCGTCGCCGAGTCGACTTGTTTGCTGGAGATGAGTTTCTCGGCCTGGGAGGTGTCGATGCTCTGATAGCCCCCGACGTTGCCGACGGCGAGCCAGAGCACACCGATCAGCACGACCAGGATGACCCAGAGACCAGGGCTGCGAAGAACGCGCTTGAAGTTCATGTACCTGCGGGGCGTGCCCCGATCCTCCTGCTTGAGTTGGGCCGAGCCCATGACAGACCAGTAGACGGTACACCGCAGATAGCCTGGCTATTGCAGGTGTCCCGGCTGGATCAACGCGCGGGCGACGGGTGATGTTCCGTAGCAGCCGCCACAGATGTAGATGCGACCTGCTCGCGGGTCGGCACTAGGAGTAGACGTGCGGGGCGAGCGTGCCGATGTCGCGCAGGTTGCGGTAGCGCTCGTCGTAGTCCAGGCCGTAGCCGACCACGAACTCGTTGGGTATGTCGAAGCCGACGTATTTGCAGTCGATCTCCACCTTGGCCGCCTCCGGCTTGCGCAGCAGCGTGCAGATCTCCAGCGAGGCGGGCTCACGGGAGGTGAGGTTGGCGCGGATCCAGTTGAGGGTCAGCCCGGAGTCGATGATGTCCTCGACGATCAGCACGTGCCGGCCGGAGATGTCGGTGTCGAGGTCCTTCAGGATGCGCACGACGCCGCTGGACTTGGTGCCCGAGCCGTATGACGACACCGCCATCCAGTCCATCGGGGCCGATCCCGGCAGGGCGCGCATCAGGTCGGCCATCACCAGGATGGCGCCCTTGAGGACGCCGACGAGCAGCACGTCCTTGTCGTGGTAGTCACGCCAGATATCGGCCGCGAGTTCCTCGAGCCGCGCGTGGATCTGTTCCTCGGTGTAGAGGACGTGCTCGAGGTCTTTGCCCATGTGGCTGGCATCCATGAGCCCTATTGAACCCGACGCGCCTCGACCTCGATCAGCCCGGCGTCCCGGCGCACCTGCAGACCGCCCGGGACGTGGATCGGTTGCTGGCCGTGCCAGCGGGTCACCAGCGCGTCCACGGCGTCGATGTGCACCTTGCCGACCGAGGCCGACGGGGCGCCCGCCCGGCGCAGCAGCTCGCGCCATACCCGCGTGCGCAGCGGGGTGGGCAACGCGCTCAATGCGTCGACCGGCCACGAGGTCGCGCCCAACTCGTCGGCCCGTTGCGCGGCCCAGTCGTCCAGGAAGGTCAGGTCCTCCCGGATCAGGTCAGCGGTGCGCGCCAGACCGGCGACGACGCCCGGGCCGATGTCGTCCTCCAGGTCGGTCAGCGCCCGGCGCACCCGCACCCGCAAATAGCGCGGATCGCCGTTGTGCGGGTCGTGCCACGGCTCGAGACGCAGCGCCGCGCAGGCCGCGTGCGTCTGCGCGCGGGTCACGTCCAGCAGCGGCCGCAGCCAGACCAGATCCCCCACTGGTCGAGTGCCGCCTCCCGTTGGTCGAGCAGCAGCCGAGGAACGAGACTGCGTCTCGAGACCGAAGGCCACCGGCGCCATACCCGTGACCGCCCGCGGTCCCGACCCGCGGGCCAGCGCCAGCAGCACGGTCTCGGCCTGGTCGTCGCGGGTGTGGCCGAGCAGCACCGCACTCGCGCCGTATGACGCAGCGGCGTCCGCGAGCGCGGCGTAGCGCTCCCAGCGGGCTGCAGCCTCCGGGCCGTCCCCGGTGGCAGCCACCTCGACGGTGCGCACCTGCGCATGATCCACGCCCAGATCGCGACACTGCTCCGTGGCGCGCAGCGCCACCTCACCGGACCCGGCCTGCAGTTGGTGGTCGACGACGATCGCGACGGTGGTGATCCGCAGCTTCGGTGCTTCGAACGCCACCGCTGCCGCGAGCGCCAGCGAGTCGGCGCCACCCGAAACCGCAATGAGCACAGTGCGGCCCGCGCCCATACCGGCCTCGGACAGCGCCGCTCGGACCTGCCGCCGGCACGCCGCCACCGCGGGGTGGGGTCCCGTCATACCGATGCCCTGGAGCTTCGCAGGGTGTTCATTCAGCCGTGGACGCGGGCGACCCAGGCCGCCGGAGCGTAGATCTCGTCGGCGGTGGGAAGGTTCTCCGGGCCGGCCCAGACGGCATTGAAACCGTCGACCCCGACCTGCGCCTGGACCGCGCGGCAGAAGGCGGCGCCGTCGCGGTACTGGCGCATCTTGGCCTCCAGTCCCAGCAGGCGGCGGATGATGCGGTCCGGGCCGACGGAGCCCTTGCGGCGGGCGTCGAACGTGCGGCGGATGTCCGAGACGGTCGGCACGATCTGCGGACCGACGTCGTCCATCACGACATCGGCGTGGCCCTCGAGCAGCGACATGATCGCCGTGACGTCGGCGAGTTCCGCACGTTGTTCCGGGGTGCCGACCAGGTCGGTGAGGCCACCGCTGCCTTCCCGCAACAGCCCCGGCAGCGCCTTGGCCGCTGCCTGCAACCGCTGCTGGAGCAATTCGGGGGTGGGCACCAAGTCGACGGCGAGGGTGCGGATGCGGTCGATGAGGTGCTCCCGCAGCCACGGCACCGCGGTGAACTGCACGCGATGCGTCTCCTCGTGCAGGCACACCCAGAGCCGGAAGTCGGCGGGGCGGACGTGGAGTTCGCGTTCGGCCGCAACGATGTTCGGCGCCACCAGCAGCAGGCTGGGCCGGCCCTCCGGTGCCAGGTCGAACTGGCCGAGCACCTTGCTGGCGACGAAGCCCATCAGCGCGCCGGTCTCGGTGCCGGTGACCTTGGCGCCGACCGCGCGAGCGCGCGGGCCGGCCTTGCGTTTGGCGGTCAGCGCCTCCACCACGGGGCTGAGCAGCGCAGCCATCGAGTCGACGTTGACGTCGATCCAGGCCGCGCGGTCGACCACGAAGACCGGTGACTCCGCGCCGGCGAGGCAATCCAGCCGGGCGGTGTCGGCCACCGGTTGGAGTGCGCGGTGTGCGGCGTCGCGGAGTTCGGCCACCACCGCGGCCGCCTCGTCGGGTGTGGTCTGCGGTCCGTCGGACACCCAGCGTCGCCCGGTGCGCTTGGCCAGGTCCCAGTCGACATACGCCTCAGACATGGATCGAGGGTATGTCAGGCCGCGGCGCCTCGGGCGCGCCGCGCAGCATCCGCTGCCGGCGACCGTTGCCACTTCGGCACACGATCCCGCCTGCATCGCGGCCGTTCCAGCGACCGTTGCTACTTCGAGCAGCCGCACTTCTGCAGTGCGGCGACGAAGTCGTCGATGGCGGCGCGGGTGCCGTAGGGACCCCACGACTTCGCGGCGTTACTGATGATCGCGAAGACGAGCACCCGGTCGTCGGCGGTGATCACGGTGCCGGCCAGCGACGCGACGTGGGTGAGCGAGCCGGTCTTGGCGCGTACGTCGCCCGCGGCCGAGTCGTTGGACGGTTGCAGGAACCGGTTGTCCAGTGTGCCGTTGTAGCCGCCGACGCTGAGCCGGGTCAGCACTTCGGCGAAGGGCTTGTTCTTGCCGGTGGTGCCGGATAGCAACACGTCGGCGAGCACACGGGGCGGGATCGTGGTGCCGTCGGACAGACCGCACACGTCGGCGAGTTCGACTCCGCGCAGGTCGAATCCGGCGTCCTTCAGCGTCTTCTCGACCCAGCCTGTGACGTCGGCGGTCGATCCGCCCACCCCGTCGTGGAAGGCGGCCTGGCGCGCCAGCGATTCGATCATCGCGTTGTCGCTGGCTTGCAGGGCGTTGCCCAGCACGTCCAGCAGCGGCGACGACTGGACCGCGCCCAGTACCTTCGCATCGCCGGCCGCGGTCACCGTTCCCCCGGCCTTGGCGGTGATGCCCTGTTCGGCGAGCGCCTTGACGAACGCCTGCTGGGTGGAGGCGACCGGGTCCGCGGGCGTCGGCCGCGCGGGGTCGGTGGCACGCTCGGTCGACAGGCCCAGCTGGGCGATGCGGGCGGTGTAGCCGGCGGCGACGACGTCCGGGTCCCAGTGCTTTGCGGTCAACGGCCCCGGTGCGTATGACGTGTCGACACCGACTGTCACCGAGGTGGTGCCTGCCTTCCTCAGCGAGGCGGCGACCTGCGCGGCCAGGTCGGCGAGACCGGCGTGACCGTTGACGTGCTCAGGGTCCCCTGTGCCGGGGTTGAGTGCCGTGTCTCCACCGGCGACGAGGACGATCCGATGCTGGGTGGAGCCGTTGACGACCTTGGTGGTGAGCGGCTTGTTCAGGTCCAGCGTGTTGCCGATCGCCCATGCGGACAACAACTTGGTGGTGGATGCCGGTGTCATTGCTGCGTTTTCGTGCTGCTGCAGCAGGACCTGGCCGGTCTTGCCGTCGGCGACGACCACGCCGAGCTTCTTGGCCAGGTCCGGCTTGCCCAGCGCGGCGGCGACCTGCGCCTTGACCTTGGCCGGGTCCTGCTGCGGACCGTCGGCAGCGGCGATCGGCGACACGGTGGCCGGAGTCGGCGCCGGAACCGACGGTCCGACGCTGGTCTTGCCCGGTGCAGGGACCGCCGGCCGGGCCGCGGCCGCGCGAGTGAGCGGGCCGGGCAGGACGTCATACACGTCGAGCGCCTCGTAGCCGACCGCCAGCACGACGACGGCGGCTGCGGCGGCCGCAACCCGTTTGCCCATTCGTACCCCTCGAACCACGGCACGCCCGTCGGTGCGCCAAACTAGTCGTCAGTCAAGCACACGGCGACCGCGGGTCGTCGCACGTGCCGGCCACAGCTGACACACATCGAAGACCCCCGGCGAAGGGACAACAGGCAATGGAGTTCGACGTCACCATCGAGGTGCCGCAGGGCAGCCGCAACAAGTACGAGATCGACCACGAGACGGGCCGCCTGCGCCTGGACCGCCGGTTGTTCACCTCGATGCAGTACCCGACGGACTACGGCTACATCGAGCACACCCTCGGCGAGGACGGCGACCCGCTGGACGCGATGCTGCTGATCACCGAATCCGTCGTGCCGGGTGCGGTCGTCGAGGCCCGTCCGGTCGGTGTCTTCAAGATGGTGGACGAGGCCGGCGGCGACGACAAGATCCTGGCGGTCATCGCGGGAGACCCGCGCTGGAACCACATCCAGGACGTCAGCGACGTCAACAGCTTCCTGCTCGACGAGATCAAGCACTTCTTCGAGACCTACAAGGTCCTCGAGCCGGGCAAGAGCGTGGAGGAGGGCTCCCACTGGGCCGGGCGTGCGGACGCCGAGCAGATCATCGCCGACGCGCTGCAGCGCGCGACGGACCAGAACGTCGACACCGCTCGCTGGGTCGCCCCGAACCAGCACTGAGCCGGTCGGCGCGGCGGCGGCCGAGGGCCCCGGCCGCGCCGAAGACGGTTACGGCGTCGACCAGGCGAGGCCGAGCACCGAGCAGATGACGAAGCTGAGCAGGAACGCCTTGCCACCGGTAAGTCGCCATCGTTGCCCGGGCGCGCCGGCGGCGGTGTCCGGCCGCCACGGTCCGCTGACGAGCAGGAAGGCCGGCAGCCCGACGACGCTGACCGGCGTGGCGATCATCCAGAACCACGCCCAGCGGGTGCCGAAGCGCGGCTGCGGGCCGTTGACCAGCACCACCAGTGCGGCCAGCCACAGGAGTATGGCGGCCGGCGCGATCCAGTCCGGGGTCTGCCAGCCGGCGATCTGGGTCCCGACGGTGAGGTCCGTCGTGGCCCGGGCCACTTGCAGGTCGCGTTGAGGCGACAGCGCGATCAGTTGTTCGCTGACGTCACCGCGCACCACTGTTTCCGAGCCGGCGGACATCCCGCCGCCGTCGCCGTTCACCGCCGTCACCTCGGCGAGGCGGGAGTGACCGCCGGCGTTCCAGCGGAAGGCCATGGTGGCCTCGCCGTGTGCGTCGGGCGGCAGGCCGCCATACACCTCCACCCGATGTGTCCGCCCGGAGGCGATGTCGCCGCGCAGGTCGCGGAACGAGACGTGCTGCGCCCCGCTGATCCAAGTGGCGAGCGCCATCGCCGCAATACCCATCAGGAGGACCGCGCGCGCGATCCCCCATCGGTCCGTGCGCAGCGCCCGCTGCATCCGGGATGTCCCCGGCGCCCCCACCGTCACGGTCATGCACGGGAGCGTAGCCGCGCGCTCCGCGCAGCGGGCGGTTTCAGCGGCCGGTGCGGACGCTGACGCCCACCTTCAGGTGCTCGTAGTCGTCGGAGGAGTGCACCAGCCGGCGAGTCCTGCGGCGCAGCCGCAGGATCTGCACGATGCCGAACGCCCACACGAGGTACTGCACCGACATCGCCGCCCGGAACGCGGCCAGGTCGTAGTGCTCGGCACCGCCGGGGGCCATCCGGTCGAGGATGACGCCGATGACGAACACCGACAGCAGGGTCGCGGAGAACCCGCCGACGTTCACGATGCCGGAGGCCGAGCCGATCCGGTGGGTGGGGTTGAAGGTGCGTGCCAGGTCGAAGCCGATCATCGAGCCCGGTCCACCGATCGCGGTGACGACCACCAGCAGGATGAGCACCGGCAATGGCGCACGCCCCGGCCACAACAGCACCACGGTCCACATCGCGATGATCGCGGCGACCGTGCCGAGCACCAGCGTCGACCGGTTGTAGGGATAGCGCGCGGTGAACGCCCCGAAGAGCGGGCTCGCGGTCACCGTCGCGACCACCATGATCTCCAGCAGCAGGCTGGCCGTTCCGGCCGACAAGCCCTCCGCCTTGGTCAGGAACGGGAAGCCCCACATGAGGCTGAAGACCGTCGCACTGAACTGCGAGGTGAAGTGGCACCACAGCCCGAGTTGGGTGCCCGGCTCACGCCAGGCGCTGGAGACGGCCCGGGCGACCGCGCGCAACTTGATCTCGGTGCGCTCCTTGGTGCGGTATGGCGAGTCGCGCACGACCACCAGCAGGATGGCGCCCAGGACGATGCCGACCGACGACGCCAGCAGGTAGGACTTCGTCCAGCCGAGGTTGTGCAGTGCCACGGACAGCGGTCCGGCCGCCGCGATGGCCCCGAACTGACCGAACACGCCGCACAACTGGCTCATCATCGGCGCACGCGCCGGCGGGAACCACAGCGCCACCACACGGAGCAGCGACACGAAGACCATCGCATCGCCCATCCCGACGAAAACCCGTGCCAGCACACCCCATGCGAACGTGTCGGCGAAGGCGAAGCCGAACTGGGCGATCGTCATGGTGGTCACGCCGGCGAACAGCAGCACCTTCGAACCGAAGCGGTCCAGCAGGGCGCCCACCGGCACCTGCATGGCGGCATACACGAACAGCTGGACCATGACGAACGTCGCCAGCTGGGCGGAGCTGATGTGGAAGCGTTCGGCGGCGATGACCCCGGCGACGCCCAGGGAAGTGCGGTGGAAGATCGCCAGGATGTAGACCGACAGGGCGGACAGGAAGACGGCCATGGCGCGCCGACCGCCGAGCGGCCAATCGGCGGAAGGGGATTCGACCACACCGGGCAGCTGGTGTTCTTCTGTGGTGGGCGGTGTCATCGCGCTGTCACCAGGCTGGTGGCTTCGGCCACGTGGTCACGGCACGCGCGGACGAACGACGCCCGAGAGCCGGTCTCCAGCAGCTGGAGCAGCTCGCGGTGCTGCTTGACCGAGTTCGCCATACGCGACCGGTCGGCGCGCATGCTGCCGGCGACGATGACGATCTGCCGGTCACGCAGATGCCGGTACTGCCTGGCGATCACGGAATTCCCGGCGGCCTCGACGACCACCTCGTGGAACGCGCGGTCGGCGGCGCTGAACGTGCCGATGTCGTCGGCCCTCATGGCCGCCACCATCTCCTCGAGCTTCTCCTGCAGCGTGGGGATCGTCTCGGCCCGTCGCGGCCACACCCGACCGGCGGCCCACTCCTCGATGAGCGAACGCGCCTCGAACGTCTCACGTGCCTCCTGAGGCGTCGCCGGAACGACCAGCGCACCCTTCTTCGGGAACAGCTCGACCATGCCCTCCGCCTGCAGTCGCAGGAGTGCCTCACGGACCGGGGTGCGGGAGATCCCGATCTCCTCGGCAAGCTGCCCTTCGGTCAGGAAGGTGCTCGGGGCCAGGTCGCCGGCAAGGATGCCGGTCTTGACGAACTCATACGCCTTGTCACTTGCACTCATGTTGTATCCAACATAGATGCAACACCGCGGTGTCATCAACCGACGTCTCAGCGGCCGGACGTGAAGTGCGTCACGAGCGGCATAGGGCGGCGATCGGCGCCTGGACTACCGTCGATCCATGGACACCTACACCCGCGGCGACCTGGTCTTCGACGTCTCCGACTCCGGTTCCAGGACGCACCGGTCATCGTGCTGCTGCACGGGTTCCCGCAGGACCGCCACGCGTGGGACAAGCTCACGCCCCGGCTGGTGGCGGCCGGGTATCGGGTGCTCGCGCCCGACCAGCGCGGCTACTCCCCCGGCGCCGCGCCCCGCGCCCGCACGGCATACCCGCTCTCGGAGCTGGCCAAGGACGTCATCGCCCTGCTCGACGCCGCCGGCGCCGACACCGCCCACGTCGTCGGCCACGACTGGGGTGGGGCGGTCGTCTGGCGGCTCGCCGAAGCACACTCCGACCGGCTCATGTCGGCGACCACACTGTCCACACCACACCCGGAGGCGCTGATGTGGGCGATGCGACACAGCACGCAGTGGCGCAAGAGCAGCTACATGGCGTTCTTCCAACTGCCCTGGATCGCCGAGCGCAGCGTGCTGCGCCAACTCCCCCAGATGTACGTCAAGACCGGCATGTCGCCCGAGGACGCCCAGAAGTATGCCGACCGCTTCTCCACGCCACGGTCGCTGACCGGACCGCTGGGCTGGTACCGCTCGATGCTGGCCGGACAGATCCGGGCGGCGTTGCCGTCGGGCAAGGACCCTGACCCGTCCACCCGCACCGGCAAAATCATCGTCCCGATGAGCTACGTGTGGGGCTCCCGGGACTTCGCCCTGGGTCGTGAGGCAGCCGAGAAATCGGCCGAATACGTCTCGGCGCCTTACGAATTCGTCGAACTCGAGGGCGCCGGCCACTGGCTCCCCGAAGTCAACGCCGACGACGTCGCCGAGGCCGTGCTGCGGCGGGTGCGCTCAACGGCCTGACCACGCGAGGCCTTGTGGCGCGCCATCGGCTCTGCTAAGCCTGGCTCCGACGATCGACAACGGGAGAGTCCACATGGCGAGTCCACATCGGCCGATCCGCCCGAGCCGAGCGCTCGCCCTGGGTGCTGTGGCAGCGCTCGCCGCAGGGATGAGCCTGAGCACCCCCGCGGCGGCCAGTGCCGAGCACAGCAAACCCTTCCCACCGAAGGCCAACTCGGCCTGGGTCTACGACACGGCACAGCCGGGCACCTGGATCGACGCGATCAGGTCGTACAACGCGCGAGCCGGAGCCGGCCATGCACTCCATCAGGTCTACAGCTACGGCGCCGACATGGAGATGTACTGCCCCGACAACGACGGGCGCCGCTGCACCGCCGGCGACCTCTACTCCACCTACACCGCGGGCGGGGGTGGCCCCGCCAGGACCGCGGCCTACTACGACGCGTTCGCCGCCGCCGACCCCGATGCGTTCACCATCTCGCCGATCATCGACGGCCGCACCGACGCCCGCGGCTACCTGCAGGGCTTCAACGAGCTGAGCCCGAGCCTCGCCGCCGGGTTCGCGGGCAAGGTCGCGGCCCAGGTGTGCGCCGACCCGCACGTGGCCGGCATACAGTTCGACCTCGAGCCGTTCGACGTGACCACGAAGAACGGCCAGTACTACTTCTACCTGCAACTGGCGAAGAACTTCGCCGGTCAGCACGCCGGCGACCCGGCGCACGACCCGTATGGCTGCGTCGACGCCGCCCATCCGCGCGGCCGGTTCTACTCGGTGTTCACCTTCGCCGAGGCGATCCGGCCGGGCAGCGAATCGGCGGCCAACGTGCGCGACATCCTCACGACATACGGCAACGGCTACCTGATGGACTCGCTGTACGACCTGAGCAAGGCACCGGCCGGCACGCTGAACGGCCTGGCCGACTACACCTCGGCGGCCCGCCAGGAAGCCGGAAACACCACACGGTGGGCGAACCGGTTGCACATCCGCTACGGGTTCGGCATCCCGGCCTCGGCGTCCGCGCACGAGTTCACGGCATGCAGCGCGGGTCCGGACGCCGTCGGCGAGTGCCTGCCCGACGCCACCGGCGCGACCGGTTATCCGATGGTCAGCTACTCCAGGGCGGCCGTCGCCGCGATCAACGCCAGTGGAGCGGTGCACGATCCGCGCTACATCGGCAGCGCCGTCTGGGACTTCGGCGATCACGTGTCCTGGGACGGACTCGACTTCAGCCCCGCGCCCGCTCCGGCTGACGCGCTCGACTACCTCGCCACCAGCCTGCCCGGCTCACAGAACCCCGGTGTAGCGCACGGACCGCACTGATCATCGGGACCGACATCCGCCGGGGACAGGTCCACTCACGCCAGTGAGCGCGCAGCACCGGTCGCCCACCTCGCCCGCAAGGTGTTGATCGAGGTCGGCGGACGGCGGGGGTGCACCGCGTTGGTCAGGAGTATGGCGCTCGCCCCGGTCGACAGGTCGGCCACCAGCGAGGTGCCCGTGAAGCCGGTGTGCCCGATGGTCCGGGGCCCGCTGAGCTCGCCCATGTAGCGCGGCTGATCGATCTCGAAGCCGATGCCGTGAGCGTCGTCGTCCATGCCGGTGTTGAGATCCGTCGTCATCGCAAGCACGCTGTCGCCGCTGAGGATCCGCGGGTCGTCCCCGGTGAAGACCTGCGCGAACCGCAGCAGGTCGGCGGCGGTGGAGAAGATGCCGGCGTGCCCGGCGACACCACCGAGCGACCAGGCGTTCTCGTCGTGGACCGCGCCACGCACCAGTCCGCGGCCGGCGTCCTGCTCGATCTCGGTCGCCACGAACCGGTCCCACGACACGTGCTCCAGCTGTGTGCGGAATCCGGTGTCCCGCATGCCGAGCGGCGCGGTGATGCCATCGCGCACGAGCACGTCCAGCGGCGCCCCGCCGAGCCGTTCGAGGAGGACACCTGCAGTGATCAGGTTCACGTCGCTGTAGACGAACCGAGCTCCGGGCGGCGTCGCCGGCGGGTGGGTCAGCGCCGCGAGAATGCGCTCCTCACGTGTCGGCCCATCGCGCCAGAGCGGCAGCCACCACTCCAGGCCGCTGGTGTGGGTCAGCAGTTGACGCACTGTGATGCCGGCCTTGCCACCGACCCCGAACTCGGGCAGGTAGCCGGCCACGCTCGCGTCGAGGTCGAGGGCACCGGCCTCCACCTGTTGCATCGCAACGGTCGCGGTGAAGAGCTTGGTCAGGGACGCGACGTCGAAGACGCTGTCGACGGCCATCGGCGTCCGTGCCGCCTCCGGCAGCGCAGCGCCGCTGTCGTCATACAACACGGCGAAGCCGGTGGCGTGGATCGTCAGGACGTCGGCGCCGACGGCGAGCAGACCGACCGCCCCGGGAATGCAGGGCGCCCCGGGTGCGACAGGTATGGTGCGCGCTGCTTCGAGCGCCGCGATGGCCTCAGTGACCGGCTTGACGACGCCGCTCACGCTCCTCGTCCTTCTTGACCAGCAGCGGTAACTGGGGCGCCTGCGGCGGACCGCCGCGGCGCTTGTCGCGCTGCTTGCCGACCCAGATGATCAACGCGAACAGGGCGATCATGAACAGGCAGATGCCGAAGAAGGTGACGCCCATCCCGATGGGGTGCCCGTTGTTCTGGTCGAGCTTCGTGAACAGGGTCGCAATCACCCCTCCATTGTGCACCGGCTCCTTGCCGGACCGTTTCTCACCCCGGGTTTGTGCAGCTGTCTGCGCACTTGATCTCGATACGCTCGTGCCTCGCTACTCGATCAGCGTGCCTGACCTGCCTCGCCACTCGATCAGCGTGCCTGTAGCGCGTCGGCGTAGGCGGTCGCCAGCCGGGCGCCGAGCAACGCGTTGTTCTTGACCAGCGCGATGTTGGCGGTCAGCGAGGCGCCACCGGTCAGCTCGACGACGCGGCCCAGCAGGAACGGTGTGGTGTCCTTCCCGGTGATGCCGCGCGCGGCCATGTCGGCGAGTGCCTGCGTGATGATGCCGGAGATCTGCTCGGCGGGGATCTCGTCCGCGGCCGGGATCGGATTGGCGATGTCGAAGCCGGCCGTGATGCCGAGCTCCCACTGGGTCGCCATGATCGCCGCGAGTTCCTGCGGACTGTCCGCACGCATCGGGACGGCATACCCACTGGATCGTGAGTAGAACGAAGGGAATTCGTCGGTCTGATAGCCGATGACCGGGATGGACAAGGTCTCCATCGCCTCCAGCGTCAGACCGATGTCCAGGATCGACTTCACGCCGGCCGAGATGACAGCGACGGGGGTGCGCGACAGTTCGGTCAGGTCGGCGGACAGGTCCATCGACCGCTCGGCGCCGCGGTGCACCCCACCGAGTCCGCCGGTGGCGAAGACCCGGATGCCGGCCAGGGACGCCAGCCGCATCGTCGCCGCCACCGTGGTCGCCCCGTGAACGCCCTTGGCCACCACGTAGGCCAGGTCGCGCACACTGGCCTTGGTGACCGATTCTCCTGCCTCGCCGAGCATTTCGAGGTCGCCGTCGGTGAGACCGATGCGCGGCACGCCGTCAAGCACCGCGATCGTCGCGGGCACGACACCCTCCGCACGGATCAGCGCCTCGACCTCGCGGGCCATGGTCACGTTGTCCGGGTAGGGCATCCCGTGGCTGATGATCGTGCTCTCCAGCGCGAGGACCGGGCGTCCTTCGGCGATGGCGTCGCGGACCTCGTCGGTCAACTGCAGGCGCGGGTGCGGGACAGCGCCGGTCGCGCAAGTCATCGTTGCTCCTTCGGATGTGCGGGTGTCAGATCTCGGGTCAGCACGTCGGGGAGGATGCCGTCGATGAGAGCGGACGACAGATCCGGCCGGACGGTGTGCTCACTGGTGATGGTCAGGTATGCCGCGGCGGCCCCGTGCCGGGCCGCGGTCACCTCGTCGTGGCCGGCGATCAGCGCGTGCACGTATGCCGCGGCCATCGAGTCGCCGGCTCCGGTGACGTTCTGCACTTCGGCGGCGACCGCTGCGATCTGAGTGATCGACGTCGGGGTGAAAAGCGTTGAGCCGTTCGCGCCTTCGCGCACCCACACCCGGCCGACGCCCAGCGCGTGCAACGCCGCGACACCTGCCTCGAGATCGTCCTCGCCGGTGAGCGCGATCAGTTCGGTGCGGGTGGGGGTGAGGGTGTGCACCGGACCCGCCCGCAGCGCCTTGGCGACCCGGTCGGCCTTGGGCACCGACACCGGGTCCATGACGACCGGAACACCGGCAGCGGCCGCGGTGCGGCATACGTGCTCGAGGACGTCCACGCACAGGTTCGCATCGAGCACGACGTATGACGCGGCGGTGATGACGTCCGCGGGCACGTGCTCGGCACGCAACGACTCGGCGGCCGCCATGTCGGAGACCGCCCCGACGAGTTCACCGTCGACGTCGAGCATCGCCAGGTAACTGCCGCTGGGCATCTCCAGGTCGACCGAGCGCGTCAGATCGACCCGGGCCGCGGCGGTCTCCGCCCGCAGGCGCTGCCCGAAGGTGTCGTTGCCGAAGGCGGCGACGAGTGTGGTGGGGACGCCCAGCCGGCCGAGGTTGGCCGCGATGTTGCGGCCGACGCCGCCCGCGCTGGAGTAGGCACGTCCCGGATTGCTGGTGCCCGGGGTGAAGGCAGCCGTCGACTGGGCGACGATGTCGACGTTGGCGCCACCGACGACCAGCACGTTTCCCACGGCGCCATTGTGTCAGCACACCGCTTGCCGCATTCCCGGGTCTGCACAGCGTTCCTTGAACTACTCTTCCGAGTTCTGGCAGAGATCCGTGCTATGCGCGACGCTGCCCAGGACCAACGGATCGGCAGGAGAGTGCGGCGTGACGAAGAGAGCATTTCGACTGGGGACGGCGGTGGTCGGCTCCCTGGTGATGGCCACCGGTATGACGCTGGCGGCACCGAGCCATGCGAACGCGGCCGCCGGTGACACCCAGGTGCAGATCCTGGGCATCAACGACTTCCACGGTCGCATCCAGGCCAACGGTCAGGAAGCCGGTGCCGCCGTGCTCGCCGGTGCGGTGCACGAGTTGCGCGCCAAGCAGCCCAACACCGTGTTCGCTGCCGCCGGCGACCTCATCGGCGCCTCGACGTTCGAGTCGTTCATCGCCCACGACAAGCCGACGATCGACGCCCTGAACGCCGCCGGTCTGCAGGTCTCCGCGGTGGGCAACCACGAGTTCGACCAGGGCTACGACGACCTGGTCAACCGGGTGATGGCGCCGTACGACAAGGACACCAACCCGTATGGCGGGGCGCAATGGAAGTACCTGGGCGCCAACGTCAAGCTGAAGGACGGCTCCGACGCGCTCGCACCCAGCTGGGTCAAGGAGCTGAACGGCGTCAAGGTCGGCTTCGTCGGCGCGGTGACCGAGCACCTGCCCGAGCTGGTCTCCCCCGGCGGCATCGCCGATCTGAACATCACCGACATCGCCGGAGCCGTCAACACGGCAGCGGACAACCTGAAGCAGAACGAGGGCGCGCAGCTGGTCGTGATGCTGGTGCACGAGGGCGCACCCACCACCGACTGCGCCTCGGTCACCGATCCGAGCAACGACTTCGGCAAGGTGGTGACCGGGCTGGACGACAACGTGGACGCGGTGATCTCCGGTCACACCCACCTGACCTACAACTGCATGGTCAACGTGCCGGGCTGGGCGGGCCGGGCAGTCACCCAGCGCCCGGTCGTGTCGGCCGGTCAGTACGGCTACAACCTGGACCAGCTCAACTTCACCGTGTCCGCGGCCGGCCAAGTCACCGGCGTGCAGTCCGACACCCTCGCGCTGACCAAGCAGGTGCCCGACCCGAAGGACCCGACCAAGACCGTCTGGGTGCCCAACTACGCGGCCGACGGCACCGTCGGCCAGATCGTCTCCCAGGCCGTGGCGAACGCTGACGTGCTGGGCAAACAGCCGCTCGGCACCATCGCCGGGCCATTCAACCGTGCCAAGGACTCCACCGGGGTGGAGAACCGCGGCGGCGAGTCGACGCTGGGCAACCTGGTCGCCGAGGCGCAGCGGTGGGCCACCGAGTCGGCGACGACCGGTTCGGCGCAGATCGCGTTCATGAACCCCGGTGGCCTGCGAGCCGACATGGTCGGCACCAACGACGCCGGCTACCCGACGGTGCTGACCTACAAGCAGGCCGCGACGGTCCAGCCGTTCGCGAACACGCTGGTGAACATGACGCTCACCGGGGCGCAGATCAAGCAGGTCCTGGAGCAGCAGTGGCAGCCGGCCGGCGCATCCCGCCCCTTCCTGCGACTGGGCATCTCCAAGGGTTTCACCTACACCTACGACCCGGCGGCCGCAGCCGGTGACCACATCCGGCAGATGCGGCTGAACGGCACCCCGATCGACGCCACTGCGTCGTACTCGGTGACGGTCAACTCCTTCCTGGCCACCGGCGGTGACAACTTCTTCGAGCTCGCCAACGGCGCCCACAAGAAGGACACCGGGCAGACCGACCTGCAGGGCATGGTCGATTACATGGCCGCACAAGCTTCGGAATCGGCTCTGCCGGTTGACAACTCGCAGCGGTCGGTCGGTGTCCACTTCCCCGCCGGAGCGCCCTCGGCATACCGGCCAGGCGACACGGTCGCCTTCGGTCTGTCGTCGCTGGCGATGTCGACCGGCACCGTGCACGACAGTTCGGTGACGGTCAGCCTGGGCGACACGAAGCTCGGCACGTTCCCGGTGGACAACACGGTCGGCACGGCCAAGGACGACGAGACCGGAACCGCGAGCGTGAGCGTCACCCTGCCGGACGGCGTGCCCGCCGGCACTGCCGCGCTCACCGTCACCGGAGACACGACCGGCACCTCCGCGCAGGTGAACGTGACCGTCGAAGCGCCTCCGGTGAGCTCGGCCGGTGTGCGCCTGGAGGCTCAGGACACCGTGCAGCGCTCCGGCAAGGGCAACGGCACCAAACTGACCGCGTGGGTCACCCCGGAGCACGGCAAGGCCAAGAAGGTGGCCGTGGAGTTCTTCGACAACGGCGCCCCGGTCGCGACCGTCACCACGAACGGTGCCGGCAAGGCCGACTACCGGCTGCCGAAGAACGCGGCGATCGGTGAGCACCGCATCGCCGCCCGCTACACCGACGCAGACGGTGCCGTGGCGGTCTCCGACCCGGTGGTGGTCACGGTCGTCAAGTAGTCGCGCGCATCTGATGCCCCGGCCCCGGCAGCTGCCCGGGACCGGGGCATCAATGCGAGTGCGTGGGCGTATGTCGCTGCGCTACCGTCCGGGCATGCCTGCCGAACCCACCATCCTCGCCACCTCCGGAGGCCTGCGCCCTGGTGAACGCACCTACTTCGAATTCAGCGAATTGACCCAGTTCGCAGTCGAACTCGCCGGTGTCACCGGTCGCGCGCCGCGGCTGTGCACCGTCGCGACAGCGACCGGCGACAACCCGCACGTGCTGCACGCGCTCGCCGAGGCGGCCAGGGCGGCCGGCTACGACCACTCCCACCTGCAGCTCTTCGGGATGCCGAACGTCGCCGACCCGGCCGAGCACCTGCTGGGCCAGGACGTCGTCTGGGTCATGGGCGGGTCGGTCGCCAACCTGCTGGCCGTATGGCGCGTGCACCGTCTCGACGAGGCGATGCGTGCCGCGTGGCAGGCGGGCGTCGTGCTGACCGGTGTCAGCGCCGGCTCGATCTGCTGGCACACCGGCGGTACGACGGACTCCTTCGGTCCGGAGCTGCAGCCGGTCACCGACGGTCTCGGCCTGCTGCCCTACGGCAACGGCGTGCACTACGACGCGGAGGAGCGCCGCCGGCCGTTGATGCAGCGGCTGGTGGCGGACGGGACGCTGCCGGAGTCCTACTGCACGGACGACGGCGCCGGGGTGCTCTACCGCGGGACCGACTTCGTGGAGGCGGTGTCGGAGAAGGAGGGCGCGGGCGCTTATCACCTGGTGCGTGACGGCGACATCGCCGTGGAGACGGCCCTGCCGATCCGCCGGCTCTGACCGCTGCCATCGCACTCTCCGGCGGCGTAGCAGCAACCGGCCCGACAACGAGAATGCCCCCGACATACGTCGAGGGCATCGCCGGAGCCGCCTGTCGGAATCGAACCGACGACCTATTCATTACGAGTGACGGAAGTCAACGGCGACAGTCAGCCCGGGCATCGTCCGTATTTTCATATATCTGCTATTTTTCTTTTATCGACAATGAGAGGGGGCAAGGGAACAAGCTCGGTGTTCCGACGCGAGGCCGAACAAGCATCGTTAGCGGTAGGAGTTGCGGGGACGGCCCACCACTCACTTCCCTCCGCGTGGGGAGGCAGATTGTGCGGATGACTTTCTGCATTTTGCGCTCACGTGGGCATCGGATACGGCAAACTTCCTGCACCGTCACCAGGGGGAAGGCATCCACATGAAACACCTCACTGTCGCATCTGCAACACTCATCGCAGCTGTCTCGGCACTGATGCTCACCGGTTGCAACAGCGACGGGTCTGCCGTCGAACAGTCCGTCGTCACGAAGACCGTCACCGAAAGCGCTCCGGCGAAGGCACCGGCAAGTGCGGCCGCTGCGGAGGCACCTACCGCAGCTGACACAGCTGCCGCAGACGACTCTGCTGACGACGGCTCCGGCGGGATCAGCGTCGTGAAATTCGGAGACACGTACAAGTTCAAGAGTTGGTCGGTCAGTGTCAGTGCCCCGGCGCCATACACACCATCGGAATACGCAGCGATGGACAACAAGCACCCGACGTACCGAATCCTGACCGTCACGGTGAAGAACACATCCGCTAACAAGGCTCTGAATCCCAGCCTCATCGATGTCTCGGCACAAATCGGTGACGCTGAAGCGGACTCGGTCTACGACGACAACGTCGGCGATACACCGTCGGCCTCCGTCCTCCCCGGCCGTTCCGTCTCTTGGAAGATCGCCTACGGCGCGACGGTTGGCGACCAGATCACGGTGCAGGTCTCCGACGTCTCTGCATTCGACGGGCCGGTCGCAGCGTTCGACGGCAAGATCTCCTAATCCTCAGGGCGTCGCCGCCGCGGTCGAGCGCGCTGTCGGGTTGTCATCATCCGTGCCTCGCAGAGCTTCTGACCGCGTTCTGCGAGGACGGAAGGTAGATTCGCGAGTTACGAGTCGAGCGCGGTCGCACCGATCAATGGCTAACAAATGGCTAACGAACGAAAGCGGCGCGGTCCGAGATCTCTCTCAGACCGCGCCGTCACGCGGAGCCGCCTGTCGGAATCGAACCGACGACCTATTCATTACGAGTGAATCGCTCTGGCCGACTGAGCTAAGGCGGCGTGGCCGACGGGCTGTGCCGAAGGCCGCGACGAGTATACGCAGGAGATGCCCCGGACACCGAATCGGCGGTGCCGGCCCGATCGCGCTGAGGCGCTACATCGCCTCCTCGTCGGCGAGCAACTCCGCGACGGCGTCGACGACCGCGTGCGCACCCATGCCGCTCAACGTGATCGTGTAGTGGTTGACGCCCGGGACCGCACGCCAGGTGAAGTTCGGCCGGCCGGTGGCCCAGTCGTCCAGCAGCGCCGGCGGATAGAGACCGCCCTCCTCGTCGAGCAGGCCGCGCGGTGCGCGCAGGAAGACCGTCGGCGCGGTCACCGCCGGCCAGGCCAGCTCAGTGGGGCCGCCGGCAAACATCTGCGGGTAGTCCTCGGTGATCAGGTCGCCGGCCACCGTGCTGCGGTATGGCGGGCCCTCGTCGCCCAGGTCGTAGTCGACGTAGTCCGCGACGGCGCCGTTCCATGTGTCGGCGAACGCCGGGTGCTCCTGCCAGAACCGCTGGTATTCCGCGCGACTGGTGAACTCGAGGGAGAGTCGCTCGACCGCCGGTCCGAGCACGGCCTGCATCGTCGCAGCCAGGTCCGCCCCGTCGGGCAGCTCGAACGGCACACCGCCGTCGACGAGCAACAGGCTGCCGACGGCGTCCGGGTGTTGCCCGGCGAGTGTCGCGGCGACGAAGCCGCCCATCGAGTGACCGACCGCGACGTCGCACCGCCCGTCGGCCAGCTCCTGCAGCACGGTGCGGCAGTCGGTCGCGTGCTGCGACATACCCGACGGCCCGGGCAGCGCACCGGACCGTCCGCGGCCGCGCAGGTCCGGCGCGAGGATCAGTGTCCCGGGAGCCACCGAGTCGGCGACCAGACCCCAGGAGCGGTGGGAGGCGGTGATGCCGTGCACCGCCAGGATGACGCGTTCGACCGGCCCGTCGCCCTGCCAGCAGCCGACGCGCAACGCGCCGCCACGAACCGGCACGTCCTGCACCGAGTAACCCATGTCAGCAAGCCTTTCCGGGCGCCGGCACGGTACCGTCGAGGAGGTAGTCGTCGACGACGCCGTCCACACACGACGAGCCCATCTTGTATGCCGTGTGCCCGTCGCCGTCATACGTCAGCAGGTGGCCGTTGGCGAGTTCCTTGGCGAGCCGTTGTGCCCATTCGTAGGGCGTCGCCGGGTCACGGGTGGTGCCGACCACCAGGATCGGGCCCGAGCCCTTCGCGGTGATCCGCTCCGGCTTGCCCGTCGCCTCGACCGGCCACTCCCCGCAGGCCAGACCGCCCCAGGCGAGCATCGGCCCCCAGGTCGGCGCGACCGCGGCGAACGCCTTGGCGTCCTTGCGGTAGGTCGCCAAGTCCGCGGATCCACCCCGGTCGAGGCAGTTGACCGCATTGATCACCTGCATGATGTTGCCGTCGTAGGTGCCGTTGCTGGTGCGCTCGGCGTACTGGTCGGCCAATGCCATCAACTTGTCGCCGCTACCGTTGAAGGCCGCCTGGAAGGCGTCGGTCAACGTCGGCCAGGACGTCTTGTCGTACATCGCCTCGGCGATGCCGAGCGAGGCCCACCCCTCGGTCAACTCCGTCACGTCACCCTCACCGGTGACCGGCAACGGCTTGGCGTCGACCTGCTTCAGGAAGCTGCGGATCCGCGCCATGCCTTCGTCGAGGCTGCCGCCGAGCGGGCAGTTGCGCTGCGCGACGCAGTCGCGCACGTAGGACCGGGTGGCCTGCTCGAAACCCTTCGCCTGCCCCAGGCTCATCTCGGTGCTGCTGATGTCCGGCGGCACGACACCGTCCAGCACGAAGCGGCCGACGCGCTGGGGGAACAGCCCCGCATAGGTCGACCCGATGAAGGTGCCGTAGGACTTGCCCAGGTAGTCGAGCTTGTCCTCGCCGAGGGCGGCTCGCAGCACATCCATGTCCTTGGCGACCTCGACCGTCGAGACGTGCTTGATCAGGTTGCCGTTCTTCGCCACGCACGCCTCTCCGAACGCACGGCTGTCCTTGGCCACCTGCTGCTGCTCGGCGGTGGTGTCCGGGGTGGGGTCCTCACCGAGATAGCGGTCCAGCTGCGCATCGCCGTAACAGGTGATCGGCGCCGACCGCTGCACCCCGCGCGGGTCGAAACCGACGATGTCGTATGCCGACCGGACGTCCTTGCTGACGACGTACCCCGAGGACGCGGCAGCGGCGTAGTCGACTCCGGAGCCACCCGGTCCCCCGGGATTGACCACCAGCGAGCCTTTCCGGTCACCGGACGCCTCCACCTTGTCGACCGCCAGCTTGATGGTCGGGCCGTCGGGCCGGGCGTAGTCCACCGGCACGGTCAGCTCGGCACACTTGGCCGGGCCGCAGTCGGACCAGCTCAGCTGCTGGTCGTAGAACTTCGACAGGCCGGCCGGCACACCGGCGGCCGAACCCGATGCGGTGCCGGACCGGCCGGCGCCCTCTGACGGGCTCTGGGCCGAACCGGGCGCCGACGACGGCGATGACGCCCCGGACGACGCCCCGGACGACGCGCTCGCGCCCGACCCGCTGCTGCAGCCGGCCACTGCCAGCCCCACGACCGCGACACTCAGCAGACCGGCCATGGACCGTCGACGCACCATGCGCTGCACGTTACGTCATACCGCCGCAACCACGGTGTGGACGTGCTGCTCCGCGGCCTCACCCACGAGCGTCCAGCGCCAGGAAGTCGGCGGAATTCGGTTGCTCGCCGCCGCCGGCTGCCGAACGCTGGTGTGATGACCGGATCGAAGGCGCGGCTCCGGCTCGAGCTGCTCAGCAGGGACCACGCTGCCGCGCTGGAGGCCTTCGAACGGGACAACCGCGCGTTCTTCGCGGCACGGATCGGTGACCGCGGCGATGAGTTCTTCGAGCAGTTCGACGACCGGCTGGCGGACCGGGTGGCGGAGAACGACGACGGGCGGTCGCTGCCCTGCGTCGTCGTCGATGCCGGCGGCAGCATCGTGGCCCGGATCAACGTGACGGACATCGACCAACCTGGCGAGACGGAACTCGGTTACCGGGTCGCGGAGGCGGCACAGGGCCGTGGCGTCGCAACCTGGGGTGTGCGCGAGGCCCTCGAGCTGGCGGCGCAACGCGGCGCCAGGACGGTGGATGCCCGGGTCGCCATCACGAACCCGGGCATCGCGTCGGGTTCTGGAGCACTGCGGCTTCACCCCGCTGGGTGCCGCGCACGCTCCGGACGGATCGCACAAGACGTTCGCCGGCTACCGCACACTGCTCTGAGTCACCGGCGCGAGGACGCTCAGCCGAGGCCCGAGGACGGCGCGCGCAGACCGATCATCATGGCCTCCAGCGCGAGCAACGGCGGCACATTGGCCTCGATGCGCTCCCGGGCGGTGCCGATGGTGTCCATCGCCTGCAACAGTTGCTCGCTGCTGCGACCGTCGGCCAGGCGCTGCACCTCGTCGGCGAGATCGGCATTGATGAGCGGCACGGTGGATCCGGCGCGCACCACCAGCCCGTCACGGTAGATCGACAGCAGGTCGACCAACGACCGGTCGATCACATCCCGGCTGAAGCGGGTGGCCCTGGTCTTCTGCTCCTTCTCCCGCGCCGACAGCTGCGAGCGCACGTGCGGTGGCTGGGTGCGCGCCGCCGGGTCGGCGCCCAGCTGCGCCATCAGCCGCTCCTTCTCGGCGGCGTCACGCTCGGCGGACGAGGCGGTCGACTCCTCACCCGCGATCGCGGCGAGGTCGGCGGCTGCGGACATGGCGTCACCGAGACCGTGGATGCGCCCGGCGAGCAGCAGGGTCTTGCGCCGTCGGGCACGCGCCGACTCGTCCGTCGCGAGTCGCTTCGCCAGGCCGACGTGCGATTGCGCCGCGCGGGCGGCGTCCACCGCGATGCGCGGGTCGATCCCGTCCCGATCGGTCAGCAATCGCGCGACGGCCTCCACCGGCGGCGTGCGCAGCCGGACATGCCGGGTGCGCGAACGGATGGTGATGATGACGTCCTCCAGCGACGGCGCGCACAACAGCCACACCGTGCGTGCGACCGGCTCCTCCAGGGCCTTGAGCAACGCATCCGCGGCGCGTTCGGTGAGCCGGTCGGCGTCCTCGATGATGATGACGCGCCACCGCCCGACGCTCGGCCGGCGCTGCGCGAGGCCGGCGAGCTCGCGTGCGTCCTTGACCTGGATCGACAGACCCTCCGTCGCCATCACAGTGACGTCGGCGTGGCTGCGGTCGAGCACCGTGCGGCACTCGTGGCACTCGCCGCACCCACCGCGCGGACACTCCAGCGCGGCGGCGAACGCCCGTGCGGCGGTGGACCGACCGGAGCCCGGGGGTCCGGTCAACAGCCAGGCGTGCGTCATCCGGGCGGGATCGGCGACCGCCGCCTGCAGGGTCGCGACCGGCTGGTCCTGACCGATGACGTCCCGCCACACCGTCATGGCCGGCCCACCCGCTCGGCGACGATCGCGGCGATCTCCTCACGAGGCAGGCTGGCATCCACCACGAGGTAACGCCCCGGCTCCGCAGCGGCCAGTTGCAGGTAGTGCTCGCGGACCCGCGCGTGGAAGTCGTCCTGCTCGGACTCCAGGCGGTCGTGCACCTGTCCCCGCCGCCGGCGCCCGTCCTGCGGGGTCACGTCCAGCAGCACGGTCAGATCAGGCACGAGGTCCTGGGTCGCCCACAGCGAAAGCCGTTTGATTTCAAGCGGATCGAGCTCTCGACCGGCACCCTGATAGGCGACCGAGGAGTCGATGTAGCGATCCTGCAGCACAATGGCGCCGCGCCGCAGGGCGGGACGCACGACCGTCGCGATGTGGTGCGCCCGGTCGGCCGCGAACAGCAGCGCCTCCGCCCGCGGGGCGACGTCACCGCCGTGCAGCAGCACCTGGCGGATGTCGGCGCCCAGCTCGGTGCCGCCGGGTTCGCGGGTCACCACCACGTCATACCCGACGGCGGCCAGCCGCTCGCGCAACAACTCGATCTGGGTGGTCTTGCCCGCTCCGTCGCCGCCCTCGAACGCTATGAACACGATCCGAAGCGTAGTCGGGGCCCCCGCGAAGTATCGGGGGTGTGCAGCGGAGGAGAACTTCGTGGGGTGACGGAGGCGAACCGCCCGACAGGTGCGCGAGCGCCGACCGCGCGGCTCTCCCCTAGGTTGGTCGTATGACGCAAAGCTCCTCTCCCCTGCGCGAATCCACCACCCGCGCGCTGACCGCCTCCGCCATCGACGCCCAGCGTGCGAGTCGGACGCCGGCTCTGGTGGCCGGCGTCGCCCGGCACGGTCGGCTGGTGTGGTCGACCGCCGTCGGGCAGGCCGATCTCTCCGACCCGAGCGTGCCGCTCGGCGACGACACGCAGTTCCTCGTCGCCTCCAACACCAAGACGTTCACCGCGGTGCTGATCATGCAGTTGCGCGACGAGGGCAGGCTCAGCCTGGACGACACGGTCGACCAGCTGGTGCCCGGCACCACCCACGGGCAGGTGACCATCCGGCAGATGCTGGCCCACGTCAGCGGCATGCAGCGCGAACCGGTCGGTGACGTCTGGGACACCCTGGAGTTCCCCGACCACGAGGGCCTGATCTCCGGCTGGAACGAGGCGGAGCGCGTGCTGCGCCCGCACCACCGCTGGCACTACTCCAATCTCTGTTACGCGCTGCTCGGCGAGGTCGTCGCCCGACTCGACGGCGGCAGCTGGGAGCAGTCGCTGCAGCGGCGCCTGCTCGACCCGTTGGAGCTGCGCCGCACGACGACCAGCCTCATCGCGCCGCGGGCGGGTCTCTACTACGTGCCGCCATTCACCGACGTACCCGTCGAGGAGCCGGTGCTGGCCAAGAACACCACCGACTCGGCCGGCGTCCTCGCCAGCACGCTGGCCGACATGGTGCGCTGGCACGGGTTCCTGCTCGACCCGGACGAGGACATCCTCTCCCCCGACACGGTCGAGGAGATGCGGCAACCCCAGATCGCGGCGGACCCGGGTTGGAACACCGCGTGGGGTCTCGGCCTGGAGCTCGAACGTCGCGACGGTCGCATCTGGTTCGGGCACACCGGTGGTATGCCGGGTGGCATCACCGGCTTCTTCTCCGAGGCGGAGTCCGGCACCACCGGCGCGGTGCTGATGAACAACTCGATCTCCAAGGACCCGGCCGGCACCGCGATCAAGCTGGGCGCCTACGCGCTCACCCACGACCCGGAGCTGCCCGAGCCGTGGGTCCCGGGCACTGTCGAACCGGCCGCACTCAAACCCCTTGTCGGCCAATGGTTCTCCGAAGGCGCCGAGTTCACCTTCGCGATCAGGGAGGGCAAGCTCACTGCCCGGCTGGCCGGCGCGCCCGCGGACTCCCCGGTCTCGGTCTTCGAAGCGGAGGGCGAGGACGTCTACCGCACTGTGAGTGGTCGCGAACGCGGCGAGCGCCTCGTCGTACGACGCCGCGACGACGGCTCGGTGAAGCAATGCAACTGGGCCACCTATCGGTTCACGCGTGAGCCGCTCGGCTTCGGTCAGCCGACACCCTGAGACCAGGGTCGGACGGGTCATGCGAGAAGGCCCCGGCGGAGATGCTTCGCCGGGGCCTTTTCACGATCACTGCGTCACTTGGACCAGACGATCTCGATCTTGTACGTGTCCCACATGACCTTGGTGGGAGCGGCACCGGTGACCTGGTAGTAGTAGCAGGCCGAGGCGCTCTTGCCGACCGCGATCTCGTCGTAGGACGCCTTGTTGCAGCCGCCGGGCAGGTCCTGGAACGGCGAGCCGCCGGCGCGGCCCTTCTCGGAGGAGTCGAAGACCGGCTTCAGGAAGAACTGGTTCGGGGCGGTCGCCCGGAAGCCGTACTTCGCACCGCCGAGGTTCGTCACGTCGAACTTGACGTAGTACATCTTGCCGTTGGTCTCGTTGAGGTTGGCCGCAGCGTATGCCGACTTCGGCGCCGCCTCGATCGACTTCACCGTCAGCTTGTACTTGCCATCCGACTCGTCGTCGATGACCGCGGCCTGGCCGAACTTCAGCTTGGTGCCGTCGGGGGTCACCTTGGTGGTGGTGTCCTTGGCGCCGCCTGCCGCCGCAGAGCTGGACGAGGTCTCGCTCGGGCTGGACTCCTCACTGGTGGCGGAGCTGGACGTGGTCGACTCCGACGGCGCGGACTCCGACGTGCTCGGTGACGCCTGGGTCGGCGCGGCCGCCGTCGAGGTGGCAACCGGCGCCGAACCGGTCGGCGTGGTCACACTTGCGGTGTCGCCGTTGCAGGCAGCCAGTCCCATAGCACCGGCGATGGCGACAGCACCGACCAGGGTGCGACGAAACATGTTGCTGGACATGACTTTCCTCCGTTGATGTCCTACGTGAAATTCGAACCTGTGACGGTGACGGTCCCCTGTTGGTTCCGGGGCATCGTACAAGTTCTCGCAGAACACACGAATCGGACGACCGTATGGCGGTCGGGGTCAGTCCACGGACTTGCTCGCCGCCGCCTTCTTCGTCGTCGCTTTCTTGGCGGTCGTCTTCTTGGCGGTGGTCTTCTTCGCAGCCTTCTTGGTGGTCTTCTTAGCTGCCCGCTTTCGCGTCGTCGGGCCCGTTGCCCGCTTCTCGGCGAGCAGCTCGAAGCCGCGTTCGGGTGTGATCGACGCCGGGTCGTCGCCGCGGCGCAGCGTCGCGTTGGTCTCACCGTCCGTGACGTACGGACCGAATCGGCCGTCCTTGACCACCACCGGCTTCTCGGACACCGGGTCGTTGCCCAGCTCCTTCAACGGCGGCTGCGCCGCCCGGCCGCGCCGCTTGGGTTCGGCGTAGATGGCCAGCGCCTCTTCCAGGGTGATGTCGAAGAGTTGCTGCTCGTCGGCGAGCGACCGCGAGTCGGTGCCCTTCTTGAGGTAGGGACCGTAGCGGCCGTTCTGCGCGGTGATCTCGACCTGCGTGGCGTCCGCACCCTCGCCCTCGGTCACCGTGCCGACCACGCGCGGCAGGCTGAGCAGTTTCAGCGCCGTGTCCAGGTCGATGGTGGCCAGATCCATGTCCTTGAAGAGGCTGGCGGTCCGCGGCTTCGGACCGGCCGCCTTCTTGGCACGCTTGGGCTTGGCGCCATCGGCGGGCGCCGCCGGCGCCGGCGGCGCCGGCCGCCCCACGGTCACATAGGGCCCGTACCGGCCCGCCTTGGCGACGATGTCGTGTCCGGTGGCCGGGTCCTGTCCCAGCACGCGCCCGTCGTCGTCGGCGGCGGCCAGCAGTTCGCGCGCCTTCTGCGGCGTCATCTCGTCCGGCGCGATGTCGTCGTTGATCGTCGCGCGACGCGATCTGGGCGCCTCCGCCGAATCCGTCGTGACCTCACCGGTTTTCGCGTCGACGCCCTCGGGCACGACCTCCTCGACATACGGACCGTAGCGGCCGACCCGGACCACGACGCCGTCGCCGATCTCGATGGTGGAGATGCCGCGCGCGTCGATCTCGGGCAGGTGTTCGACCATCTCCTGCAGGCCCTCGTTGCCGTCCGGGCCGCTGGTGGGCAGGCCCGGTGTGCTGTCGTTGCCGTCGCCGAAGTAGAAGCGGGTCAGCCAGTCCACCCGGCCGACGTCGCCGGCGGCGATGCGGTCCAGCCCCTCCTCCATCGAGGCGGTGAAGTCGTAGTCGACCAGCGACGGGAAGTGCACCTCGAGCAGCCGGATCACCGCGAAGGCGGTCCAGGTGGGGATCAGCGCGGTGCCGCGCTTGCCGACGTAACCGCGGTCCTGGATCGTGCCGACGATCGAGGCGTATGTCGACGGGCGACCGATGCCCATCTCCTCCATCGCCTTGACCAGGGTGGCCTCGGTGTAACGCGGCGGCGGACTGGTCTGGTGCCCCTCCGCTTCGGCTCGCAGCACGTCCAGCGCCACACCCTCGGCCAGCTTGGGCAACCGGGTGCCCGTGTCGTCGCCGGTCGCGTTGCGCTCGACGTCGCGCCCTTCTTCGTATGCCGCCAGGAAGCCGCGGAAGGTGATCACCGTGCCGGACGCCGTGAACTCCGACTGCTTGGCGACACCGGAATCATCAATCGGCACAGTGAGTTTCACCGTGGCGGTGCTACCGCGCGCGTCGGCCATCTGCGAAGCGACGGTGCGCTTCCAGATCAGCTCGTAGAGCGCGAACTCCTCGCCGCGCAGCTCACCGGCGACCTGCGCCGGGGTGCGGAAGGTGTCGCCCGCGGGGCGGATGGCCTCGTGCGCCTCCTGGGCGTTCTTGACCTTGCCCTGGTAGCGGCGGGGCTGGTCGGGCACATAGTCGGCGCCGTACAGATCGCGGGCCTGCGAGCGCGCGGCGCGGATTGCCGACTCCGACAACGTGATCGAGTCGGTGCGCATGTAGGTGATGTAGCCGTTCTCGTAGAGCCGCTGGGCGACGCTCATGGCCGCCTTGCTGCTCATCCGTAGTTTGCGGCCGGCTTCCTGCTGCAGCGTGCTGGTGGTGAAGGGCGCACTCGGACGGCGGGTGTAGGGCTTCTCCTGCACCGAGCTGACCGCAGCGACACCCGCGGCGACCGACTCGGCAACCGAGTTGGCCTGCTTGGCGTCCAGGTGGAACACCTTGTCGCTCTTGAGATTTCCCCGGTCATCGAAGTCGCGGCCGGTGGCGACGCGGGCGCCGTCCAGGGCGGTCAGCTTGGCGGTGAACGCCTGCGCGGAGCTGCCGGAGGGCGCGAACTCACCCTCGACGTCCCAGTAGGAGGCCGAGCGGAACGCCATACGCTCGCGCTCCCGCTCGACGACCATGCGCGTGGTGACCGACTGCACGCGACCGGCGGACAGCCCCCGGCGGATCTTGCGCCACAGGACCGGACTGACCTCGTAGCCGTAGAGCCGGTCCAGGACGCGGCGGGTTTCCTGCGCATCGACCAGGTTGTCGTCCAGGTCACGGGTCGTGTTGGCGGCGTGCTGGATCGCATCACGGGTGATCTCGTGGAACACCATCCGCTTGACCGGCACCTTGGGCTTGAGCACCTCCAGCAGGTGCCACGCGATGGCCTCGCCCTCACGGTCCTCATCGGTGGCGAGGTAGAGCTCGTCGCTGTCCTTGAGCAGCCGCTTGAGCTCGGCGACCTTCTTCTTCTTGGCCGCCGCCACGACGTAGTAGGGGTCGAACCCCTCGTCCACGTTGACCGCGAACTTGCCGTAGGGGCCCTTCTTCATCTCCGCGGGCAGCTCCGACGGGTTGGGCAGGTCACGGATGTGCCCCACGCTCGCGTCGACGACGTACTCGTCCCCCAGATAACCGCCGATCTTCTTCGCCTTCGCGGGCGACTCGACGATGACAAGCTTGCGCGCCACTCTCGTTCTTCTCGCTTCCTGTCCGACGTGCAGTGGATTCGTCACTGCTTCGACGTGCGAACGGGGCTGAGTCTAAGCACGCCGGGCGAGAGACCCCTACCGCGGTGGCTGCGACGGCACGTCGACGAGGTCCGTCCGCCGTGCCCGGGGAATTAGTTGAATGTTTAATTTGTTGTTGTCATCATGGACCGTATGACCGCCGATCGCCAGCCCGTTCTCTTCCTCCGCCACGGCGCGCCGCCCCGGGCCGACGACGCCCGCTGGACCGCCGAGCTCGGCGCCTGGGGCAAGGACCTGCCCCGGCCGGAGCGGATCCTGGTGGTTTCCGCGCACTGGGAGTCCGCGCCCATCGCGGTCAGCTCGACGACCGGCGCTCCCCTCGTGTACGACTTCTGGGGGTTCCCGCAGAAGTACTACGACGTCAGGTACGACGCGCCCACGGCATCCGGGCTGGCCGACGACGTCGCCAAGCTGATCGCGACGCCCGGCCAGTCGCTGGTGCGGGACGAGGGCCGCGGCCTGGACCATGGTGCCTACGTGCCGCTGGCCGAGCTGTTCCCGGCGGCCGACGTGCCGGTGCTGCAGTTGTCGATGCCGACACTGGACCCGCAGCAGCTGTACGCCCTGGGTCGCAAACTCGCACCGCTGCGCGACGACGGCACGTTGATCGTCGGGTCGGGCTTCACCACGCACAACCTGAGCTGCATGCAGCCGAGCGCCGACGCGGCGCCCACGTCGTTCATGACCGAGTTCGACCACTGGGCCGCCGAGACGATGGCGGCCGGCGACCTGGACGCGCTGCTGGACTTCGGCCACACCGCACCCGCTGCGCAGCTGGCGCACCCGCGCACCGAGCACTGGGCGCCGCTGTATGTCGCCCTCGGTGCCGCGTCCGCCGACGGCTCCGGCTCACGCACCGTCATCGACGGCTTCTGGCACGGCCTGTCCAAGCGCAGTTGGCAACTGGACTCCAACGCCGCCTGATCGCTGTCGCTCGATCAGCACATGTGGGGCATGACCTCGGCGGTCCCTGTGCTTGAGGAACCGCAGGGTCGACCACACATCTGCTGAGGGCATCGACCTGACGAGAGCGCGCATGGCCTCCGCCGACTCCGGGCCCCAGTTCCCGGTCCTGAGCGCTTCTGGCGGTTGGACTCGTCTCTCGCGGCACACCGTCTCGACATATTCACGGACGGACTCAAACTCCTCAGCCACGACCATGTCCTGGAGACGCCTACGCTCGTCAGGGTGCGAGCGTAGCCAGTCTCGGACACGAAGTTCGTGGTCTTTTGGGAGCAGCCGAATCGGTCCTCAGATGTGCGATCGAACCCGAGTTCTTCTGGAAACGGTTCATCCAGGCCGAAGAGTTGAAGCCACTCCCAATCAGGATGTGCAGGTGCCTGCTCCCACCCCGGAAGCGGATCGACTGCGGGACCCTCTGGCACTGCGCCGTCTGGCGAAGCGACGCTTTCGAGGAAGCGAAAGCGTCCGTCCGGCCGCCGAAAGGCGTGCCGCACCGCGGCCCAAGAAGTCCTTCCCGCGCGGCATCGGCGTCGAGGGATCCACCCAGGTGCCGACCAGCCCGCGCGCCTCAGTCTGCCGGACAACGTGCGGTGACGGAATGGTCGCGTAACCAGACACGTCTCGCATGACTTCGGCCACTCGACGGCGAGAGTCAAGATCACGCCGAGGCCATAGTTCGAGGTAGTGCGCAGGCGATAGAGGCACCGTGATCAGGTCGCCTCGACTGGCGCTCACCAATCGGTCGCGCTGTGCACGCCTGCTCACCACTTGTGGGCCGACCGATGAGCAGCGGGACGGTGTGCTCACCTCCGATGCCTACGGCACGTTCGCTGCCGAACTCCGGCGAGCCGAGGCCAACGGCCAAGACGTCGAGCGCATCCTCCCGGTTGCGGCCGCTCGGCACAGCGTTGACACGCGGATGGTGTGGCCGCCGTGCTGCGGCACCGCCTCCGGCTCGCCACTGCAGGTCCGCGATCAAGACCGGTCCGACGCAGGACGAAGATGATCGTCGGACTCATCCCCGAACCCCTCGGCCCGTTGGCACCCGACATGGGCCAGGCCATCAACGAGCGCAAGGCCCTCATCGAGCAACGCGCACGCATACTCGCGCTGACCGCCATAAAGGAGCGCGCGCCGTGGGTCCAGCAACTCGGCGATTCGGCCGGTGACCGTGGCCATTGGCTGCGACAGGTCATCACCGTCGCCGCCTACCGAGACCGCTACGGCGTACCAGCCGTGACCCGCTCGGCGACCAACCCCCTGACGACAACCAGCGCCTCGAGCGCGCCCGTGAGGAGGCCGCGCTCGCGCGGCTGCGCGGACCGGAATCGCAGTGCCGGCGGAGCGCCGTCCTTGGGCTGGAGCCGGGACTTGGCCTGTAGGTTCTCGCCAATAGCGTCGCTGGTTAGCGCTAGTGTCACCCTTGTCAGCCGCGTCCGACGCGGGGCAACTGTGGGCCACAGAGGAGTAAGCGCCGACTGTTTGACCCCGGTGCGACGCACATCGAACGGGAGACAGCATGGCGTTGCCCAAGATCGTGAGCCTTTTCTCCGGCGCTGGGGGCTTGGACCTCGGCTTCAAGAAGTCCGGCTTCCCGCTGACGTTCGCTGTCGACCTTTCGCCCGCGGCCATCCAAACGCACAAGAGGAATTTCAAGGAAGCGACGTCGGTTGCGGCGGACCTCGAGGACCTCGGCCCCGATGGCGTCATGGCCTACCTGGAGAAACTCCTGGAGCCGGGAGAGTCAATCGGCGTGATTGGCGGGCCACCGTGTCAGGGCTTCTCTAGGGCCAACACGGCCTCGGAGGCGAACGATCCGCGAAACCGGCTCCCCTTGCTCTACCTCCAAATCGTTGCGGCACTCCAGGGAAAGTACAAGGTCGAGTTCGTCCTGTTTGAGAACGTCCTGGGCATCCGCGATGCGAAACACTCAGTGACCTTCCGCGGCATTCTCGCCAAGTTCAAGGAACTTGGATTGACGCCTGACGTGAACGAATACTCAGCACTTGACTACGGCGTCCCCCAGGCCCGGAATCGCGTCATCATCTCTGGTTTCCGGGAAGGGGCGGTCGCTCGCGATTTCATGCCGAAAAAGATGGCGGCAAGCGGACTCACCGTTAGATCTGTCATCGGTGATCTACCCGAGCCCGCGTTCTTCGCCCGCGATCTTGAGAAGTCGTCCATTCCGCACCACGAGAACCATTGGACGATGCGACCAGTGTCCAAGCGCTTCTCTCGCCCGGGTGGAGCAGATCGCTCGGGGCGCAGTTTCCGGCGACTGGAGTGGGATAAGCCGAGTCCCACGGTGGCCTATGGCCACCGTGAGATCCATGTGCATCCCGAGGGCCGTCGACGCATCAGCATCTTCGAGGCGATGCTCCTGCAAGGATTCCCGGACGACTTTGTGTTGGAGGGGACCCTCTCGTCCCAGGTCGAGCAGGTCTCGAATGCGGTTCCGCCGCCACTTGCCCAGTCGCTCGCGACGGCGATCAAGGCTGCGTTGCTCAAGGCAGACCGCAAGTCGGCGGCCGACGAGGCGCTCAGCGCTTGAGATCCGAACGAAGTGATCGCGGCGGACCTTGACCGATCGGTTGCGTGCCTAGGCTTCGTCTGGGCGACGCATTCGGTGCAGGCGACGGCCGTTGTTGGCACGGCGAAATGGGTGCCGATGCGTTGGTTTCAGCCGAATGTGTCGGACCTGCGAATTAGAGTCGACTCCGTTGCGGAGCGAGCCGCGACTTACTGCGGAGGGAGCGGCGTGGCGGAGCCTACTGTGCGTTCCCCGCGCACGCTCCTGGGCCTTGCAGACGCACCAACCGATCCGCTGATCGCCGGCGCATGGGTCGGCGCCTTCGTCAGCCTCGGATCGCTGCTGCGCCGGTATCTCCCGAAGCTCGACGGGCGGCAGCTGGTGCTGGCTGTTTCTGTCCCTCGCCGCGATTACGTCGCTGCTCTCATCGGCTCTGGCTGGATGCTTTCGTGCCCTGCTCCCGTGCTTGAGGAGCCCATCGCTGTGTTCGAGGCATCGGAGCGATCGAGCTACCTGCGGGCCGTGACTGACAGGCTGATCGTCACGGGACAGTTCACTAAACTGGAGCCTCACTCAAGTGGGCCCCGGGTTCTTACCGGCGGCAAGCTCTTGCCGGCCGATCGCTACCTGGCGGTGACCGTCCTTGATGGCGATTGCGAGTCCACTGTTGGTGACGTGCCTAGCGGTGGCTACTTGGCTGAGCTAACCGGCGCTTCGGCCTCGTGGCTGGAGCGGCTCGCCGCGCCGCCGATGGATCTTGCCCTCGTCGGTACGAGCAAGTGGCTTCGTGAGGATCTGGCGGCACTGGTCGGGGACGGGGTCTCCGAAGGCGCATCTGGGACGGCGATGGGCACGTACGTCTTGCCGTTCGAGCCCCGGGCCGCGACGTGGTCGACCCCAATCATCTCGTCTGCGCGACTCGGTGAAGGGGAGGCGCTGCCCGAGTCGTGCGCGATGGCGATCCTGGATCGCTACGGAGCGATCAGGTACTTGAACGACATCACCACACCGATCGTCGTTTGCCTCGTCGATCGTTCAGTGGCTGATGAGTCGGCGGCAGAAACGATCATTGAGGCACGCCACAACAACAGCCAACCGGTCTCGATCGTCGAAGAGCTCCACTGGCGCCCTCCGGCGGCTGTCGAGGCGCTGGCTTTCACGGTGGCTCTATGAGTAGGGCACACGATGTCGCTCGGCGTTACGAGGCCGCGCGTTCACTGATGAGCGAGGGCGTGTCGATTTTCGCCGTCGGCGACCCTGCTGGGGCTCAGCTGAACGCGGCTATCCGCCGCACGCTGTTCGTGCTTGGAGAGGAACGAAGCGAAGTCTGGAACGGCGTCCTCCAGGCGGCCAACGCGCTGCGTTGGCGCAGGATGACCCAGCCTCAACCGAGGCAGTTCCAGACGCAGCAGCCGCTGATCGATGATATCGTTCGGCAGGCGAAGCGTCTGCGGAACCTGGTGAGCGACGGCGCCCTGCTTGACCTGATTGCGGAGGCGGCGGTTGCGGTGGGCGAGACCGATTCGCCGGCCGGCGCCGTCCTGCTCCAATCGATCGAGGAGGTCGGCACAGACGGCTGTGTCGTCGTCGCAAGCAAGGCGGCCGCTCGCGCCGGTCTCGCGTCGTGGCTCGATGAGATTGGCGCCACGGTGTTGGTGCCGAGCGAACTCGACACCGTTGCCTCGACCGCCGAAACCAGTTACGTGGTCGCACCGCCGAGCTTTATGCCCTCGTCTGTTGTAACTGCGCCGATGACCCCCGAAGTCACGTTCGTGATGCCCGCGTGGTTCGGCAACCGCTCGCTGCCGTCATCGGCCTTTGGAGGCCACGCCGAGGGTCAGATCGTCATCAAATCGACCGTGCACACAATTGGCGACACGACGGAGCCAGAGACCGCCGTCGCTGAGGGCAAGGAAGTGGCCGACGTCTACTTCCCGCAGCCTGTCTGGGGCACGCGCTCATCCGGTGAGCGAGAGCCGACGAGCGACGAGGTGGAGGCCTGCAAGGTTCTCCTCGCAGGCGGCCTGGGCTTGTGGCTCGACGATGGCGATCGGATCCGTTCGCTGGATCCGAAGCAGCCCGAGGGTGCCCGCGTTGGGTACGAGGCGGTGAAGGGCATCGTGCCGGGTACCTACCTCGTACTGCGCCAGGGTGAGACCGAACGCGGTGCGATGTACGACCGGGCGGTCATCGCGCTGGGTGCACGAGCGCGCGGCATCCTCGCCACACAAGCGCGATGGAAGGCACGGCTCGACGAACGCCTCCAGCTCATCGGCTCTCGCAGGGCGATGACCGAGCTCGAGCGTCTCGGGGTACGTTCGAGCGGCCAAGTGCGCGCCTGGGCCGATCCACGGCTGATCTGTCCCCAGCGGGATGCCGACTTTGCGTTGCTCCTGGATTGGATTGGCGAGCCGTCGCACCCCACCTACGGCAACGCGATCACGCTCCGCCGGGCCGTCTACAAGGCCAGCGCTGATCTCCGGAAGGAACTGGAATCAGCCGTCGGCCGCGCTGACCTCCGGGCGCTTGAACGCGACGGGATTCTGCACCTGGACCTTCCTCGCGAGGGCTTCCGGGGCATGATCGTTGCCCGAGTTCTCGCCAAGGCGCCGTTCACCGAGATTGTCAGCAGGCATCACGTGCGTGTGCCGTTCACGGATGGGAGTGCCCAGTGGCTCGACTGATTCCGCCGCTCTTTCCGGAAAGAGCGGCGCCGGGGGAGCAGTCGGTCTACCGGAAACTTGCTGAAGACACGACGACCGACGACTGGATCGTTCTCCACTCGCTCAACATTGCAGAGCACGTCCGCAACCCGGAGGGCGAGGCTGACTTCGTCGTCATCGCTCCGGATCTCGGAATCCTGGTGATTGAGGTGAAGTCGCATAAGCACTTCACGTTCGATAATGGTGTCTGGAAGCTCGGCAACCAGGCTCCGACAACGCGTGGTCCGTTCAAGCAAGCCAGCGAGGCAATGCACTCGATTCGCAAGGACCTGCTGAAGAAGAAGATCGATCTCCGGTCGATCCCGACGCTGAGTGTCGCATGGTTCACGGCAACTCGGGCCCGAACGATGCTCAAGCCCACGAACGAGTGGTTTGACTGGCAGGTACTCGACTCGGAGGACCTGAAGAACGATCCGATCGGTGCGATCCGTCGGGCCTTCACCGGTGGCATCGCCAACCTCGACGCCACCTTCAACGGTTTCTCCTACGGAGGCGTCGGGCCAGATCAGGCCGCGGCCAAGCAGATCGCGATGCTCCTTCGGCCGGACTTCGAGTTCGGTGTCGTGGCGGGGGATGTGCGGTCGGCACGCGAGCATCAGCTGGTCCGCTTCGTTGAGGAGCAGTTCCTCGCTCTCGACGCCATGTCGGACAACCAGAGCGTGCTCTTCACTGGACCGGCCGGTTCGGGCAAGACCTTCCTGGCTCTTGAAGCCGCGCGGCGCGAGCTCGCTCTTGGCCGAACCGGAAGTCTCATGTGCTTCAACAAGCTGCTCGGACGTCGCCTGGCGGCCGACATCAGCGAGCCGGGCCTTTCAGTGGGGACGTTCCACAGTCAGCTGCTCGCGCTAACAGGACTCAAGGCGCCAGACGATGCCGGACAGCTGTTCTGGTCATCGGAGCTTCCTGAGCGGGCCGTCGAGGTGTTGCTGGAGGTGGGCGAGCCGCCGGCCGACTTCCTGATCATCGATGAGATTCAGGACCTCCTGACCGAGGCGTATCTAGACGTGTTTGAGCTGATGGTGAAGGGCGGACTGTCGGGCGGCCGCGTGCTGATGTTTGGGGACTTCGAGCGCCAGGCGATCTACGATGACGGCCGCGGTCGCGAGCTCCTCAAGGAGTGCATGCCCCACATGCCCTCTCACCGGCTCACGATGAACTGTCGCAACCTGCCGAGAATCGGATTCAGTGTCAACTTCTTCAGCGGGCTGACCCCGGGTTACCAGAAGTTTCGACGCGACGACGATGGCACCAATCCCGTGCTCCTCAAGTACACGCGAGGCGATGACCAGTCCCCGCTGCTGCGCCAAGCCGTCGAGGCACTGCGCGAGGAGTCGTTCGACCTCAGCGAGATCGTGGTCCTGAGCCCTCTCAGCGCTGGCTCGGTAGCCGCCACGACGACGGACTCCTGGCTCAAAGGCGTCCTCGTCCGGGCCGACGGTGACACGGTCAAAAAGGGGAAGATCCGCTTTTCATCGATCCAGGCCTTCAAGGGTCTCGAAGCCCCGGCTGTCATCGTCACCGACCTTGACCGGCTGAATGTGCCGAACTTCGAGTCGATCCTGTACGTCGGGCTGACCAGAGCAACCGATCGTCTTTACGGTGTGATCGAGGAGAGCACCGGACTGGCAGGAATGGCAGGAAACCAATGAGCGGTGTTGAAGCCCGCGATGTCGTCGAGGCGGTCGTACGGCGCGAACTGTTCGGCCCGCCCGACGGCGAGGCACCCATCGGCAACCCAGTCAACTGCTCCGGACCGTCGCTGACCTTCGCGACGAAGGAAGAGAGCTACGGACAGTTCCACGACAGCGTCACCCTCGAAGAGGTACTGACCCGCTCGGACCCCCTGCGGCGCTACGGCGTCGGGGTTCTCTATAGCGGAGGTACACCGACGGGCGGCCTGGCATCCGAAGGTGACGACTCAGCGGTCATCCCCGGGCTGGCGGCGAACGAGGAGAACCCCGAGGCGCCCACGACGGACGTTCGAGGACCACGTCGGCAGGATCAACCGGACTCCGACGATTTCGACCTGTCGGACGCCAACCGGCGCAAGCCATCGGCCATGGCGATCTCGTTCAAGGTCCGCATCGTCGAAGGAGCAGAACTCGCAATCCGCGTGACCGGCGCCTACTACGACCCCGTCAAGATCACGGCTCCAGACACGCCGCCGCTGAACTGGTGGGTCCGTCGTCCCTTTGTACTCGATGCCGTCGCATCGGCGGAGGCGCTCAAGAAGGAACGCAAGCGCTCACCGCTGAGCACAACCGCCCTGGTCGTCGAGCCCAAGATCGAGCCTCGGATCAAGCCGAGTGTGTCGGTCTTCAGCCGGGCCGTGCCCGGCGAGGCCGACCCGGATCTTCGTCTGGTCACGCTCGCCGTTGTCAACGACGCGGTCGGCACGGGATCGGGGAGCGCCTTCTTCCAGGTGGCCTTCTCCGCCACCGCCTCAGCAGGCCTCCTCATTGAGCCTTACCCGGATGTCGAGCAGCCGGACAGCGATGACGAGGAGGAGTCGATCGCCCTTCTGTACCGCCACCGGCGGACGTTCGCGATCGGCCACGGGTGCGCCGCCACCTGGGACGACTCGGTCGGCGAGGACGGCACACCGACAGTCCCGTTCGTGAAGGCCGACGCACTGCCCGCCTACGAGGTCACCAGCCTGACGCCAGACGTGTACGAGGAGCACGCCGACGGCACCCGGACCTCGGTGAGCGTCAGCATGGAAGAGCTGGCGAACAAAACCGCTGTCGGTGACGCCCAAGTCGAGAAGGTCCTTGAGCTCTATGGACAGTGGATCAACGACCGGATCACCTCGATCCCGGATCTTCCGACGCGCTACCAAAAGACTGCCCACGAGCATGTGAAGAAGTGCACCGTGGCCCTCGAACGGATGCAAGAGGGTTGGCACCTCGTCCAGCATAATCCGCTTGCCGGGCGAGCGTTCCAACTCGCCAACTTCGCGATGCTCTACCAGCAGATCCGCTCGCGGTTGGAGCCACGAGACCTCATCAAAGACAAGCAGGGGGTCTATCGGCCCGACGGCGCGCACCCGGCAGCGACACCCGATCCCAATGGTGGCCGCTGGCGCGCCTTCCAGATCGCCTTCATCCTGGCGAGCCTGCCCGAACTGGTCGACCCAACCCACCAGAAGCGCACGCTGGTCGACCTGATCTTCTTCCCGACGGGTGGCGGCAAGACCGAGGCGTATCTCGGCGCGTCTGCCATCTCGCTGCTCGCGCGTCGCCTCCGCAACCCAGAGGATGCCGGCACTGACACGCTCATGCGATACACGTTGCGTCTGCTGACGGCCCAGCAGTTCCTGCGTGCCTCGTCGCTGATCTGCGTGCTGGAGGACGTCCGCTCGGGCATGGAGGACGAGCTCGGCACCGAGCCCTTCGGCATCGGCGTATGGCTTGGCGGCGACTCAACCCCGAACCGGTGGACGGCGGCTGAGCGAGCCCTCGCGGAACTCCGGCGCGATTCCCGGGCCTCCAACAAGTTCCTGCTGCTGAAGTGCCCATGGTGCGGCGCGCGGATGGGGCCGGTCAGCAAGTCCCGCGGACAGGACACGCCTGGCTACGTGTGGTCTGGCGGCCGGTTCCTGTTCCGCTGTACCGATGAACTTTGTCGATTCAATGGCCGAGACGGCCTGCCCGTCCACGTCGTCGACGAGGACATCTACGAGTCGCGCCCATCGATCGTGATCGGCACAGTCGACAAGTTCGCGACCATGGCATGGCAACCGGCGGCTCGGACCATGTTCGGACTCGGCGAGCATGGTGAACGCGTCTACTCGCCGCCCGGCCTGATCATTCAGGACGAGCTGCACCTCATCTCGGGCCCGCTCGGCTCGATGGTGGGTCTGTACGAGCCGATGATCGACGACCTCACCACCGACCGTCGAAGCGATCCGCCGATCCCCGCCAAGATCATCGCGTCGACCGCGACTGTCCGCCGCTACGAGGACCAGATCCTCGGGCTGTTCGGTCGCAAGGAAGTCGCCCTCTTCCCACCGCACGGCCTTGAGGAGGGGCGATCCTTCTTCGCCGAGCCAGCCCGGCTTCCGGACGGCAAACCAGCGCCCGGTCGGCGCTACCTCGGGGTCATGAGCCCGTCGCTCGGCTCGACGCAGACGGTCCAGGCTCGAGTGGCGGCGGCAACCCTTCAGGCCGGACCCCAGATCCCGGACCCAGCCGATCGTGACGGGTACTGGACCAACCTCAACTTCCTCAACAGCCTTCGAGAGCTCGGCAACACGTTGTCGCTGCTGGATTCCGACGTTCCTGACTACTTGGTCGGTCTTCAGCGGCGCGATGGGATCACGCCGCGTTATCCGCGCAACAAGATGGAGCTGACGTCGCGTCGTCGAAGCGACGAGATCCCGAAGGCGATCGAAGAACTTGAACTCCGGCTGCCGCACCCCGACTGTGCGGATGGCGCCAAGTGCGTCAGCACCGGGTCGTGTCCTGAGAACGCCAAGTGCGTGGATATCTGCCTCGCCTCGAACATCATCGAGGTCGGCGTCGATATCGACCGGCTCGGCATGATGACGATCGTCGGTCAACCGAAGACCACGGCGCAGTACATCCAGGTGAGCGGTCGAGTCGGCCGTAACGTGAAAACGCCGGGACTTGTCATCACGATCTACGGCGCGGCGAAGCCTCGCGACCGCAGCCACTACGAGCGGTTCCGGACCTATCACCAGCAGTTGTACGCGCAGGTCGAACCCACCTCGGTGACGCCCTTCGCCGAGCCGGTCCTGAAGCGGGCGCTGCACGCAGCAGCGATCTCTCGGATGCGCCAGCTCAATCCGACACTCGACCCGAGCCCGTTCCCGAAGGCTGAGTTCGATGAGTCGATTGCACTGCTTCGAGCCCGAGCGGCGCTCGTAGATATGGAGGAGCTGCCGGTCTTCGACCAGTGGGTCTCCGAGCGCTCGCGACAGTGGGCGAAGGGGGAGCGAACGACCTGGGCGACTGTCACCTACTTCAACGGTGACCCGAAGCAGGGTCTGATGCGCCCCGCCGGCGACCTCGCCGACCCAGGTAACAGGAACATCACGTGGGAGACGCCGATGAGCATGCGCAGCGTCGACGCCGAATGTCAGCTCTCGGTGACGCTCGACTACCTCACCGACGACCTTGAAGAACCGGAGGTACAGGCATGACGTCAGGCAGCATGCGTCGAGCCCAACTCGTATCGCCATTCGGAGTCGGCGCCATGAGCGTTCTCGTCGACGGCACGTCAGTCATCACCGCCGGGCTCGACCACTGGTTCCCGCGCAACAACGCTGACTTGGCTTTGGAGGACTTCCGGGTCAATGACTGGCGACTGGAAGCACGGCTGAAGGTCCAGGAGTTCCGCCTGCCGCCCGACTACCGCAAGGGCTCTCCAGACGACCACCGCAACGAGAAGCTCAGTGTCCCCGCGCTGCGATTCCCGGGCTACTCGTTCTGCATGTACTGCAAGCGCCTCAAGAAGGTGCCACTCAGTTTTCAGGACGCCGTCCGATGCGACGAACCCGCCTGTGTGGGGAAGCGCCGATTCGGGCCGAAACTGTCGCAGGTCCCGTTCGTCGCGATCTGCGGCAAGGGTCATATCGATGACTTCCCGTTCAGGGAGTGGGTGCACCGATCGAAGAACCCGAGCTGCACCGGCGTACTCCGACTCTTCTCGACCGGCGGAGGTGGACTTGAGGGCCAGGTCGTCCGCTGTGGCTACGACGCCAAGAACAAGCGGGACGAGCGTAAGGGCTGCGGTGCATCCCGGTCCCTGCAGGGCATCACGACGGGAGGCATGAAGGACGAGTCCGGCGAGGACAGCACCTTCCTGACCCAGCAATTAGCCGGTCGATCGGATCCGTACCTGTGCACAGGGGCGCGGCCATGGCTGCATGAAGAGGACGGACCGTGCGACCAACCGGTCCAGGGCGCGCTTCGAGCGAGTGGCAACGTCTACTTCCCGTACGTGGAGTCGTCGATCTTCCTGCCACAGAAGGTCGGCGCTGTTAGTGGCGCCCTCCGTGACCTGATGAAGCGCGCTGACGTCGAACCGACGATGGCCTTCCTGTTCACCATGCGTGGCAAGGACGCCACCGTTGCCGAGATCCGACAGGCCACCCGCGGTGCTGGCGAACTCTTCGAACAGTTCGACGACGACGAACTACTCGCGGCCTACCAGGATCGCTTCGGCATCGGCTCCTCAGAAGAAGACGGCGACGATGATGATTCGGGCGACCTCGATATCTGGCGCTACCCGGAGTTCAAGCTGCTGCGCGAGACGCCGCAGGACGACGAGCTGCGTGCATCAGACCCAGGCGTCCACGTCGCCATCGCCGGGCACGTTGATCGAGTTCGCAGCGTCACGGTGCTTCGTGAGACCCGCGTCCTGCGAGGCTTCGCCCGCGGCCGCGACAGCGACCTGAAGGTCGCAGAGGGAAAGGCGCTGTTGCGACGTCGCCCCTTGCCACCCGACAAGGACTGGCTGCCGGCGTATGTTGTCAAGGGCGAGGGCATCTACTTCGAACTCCACCGTGAACGCCTCGCGGCATGGGAAGCGCGCGGGGATGTCCAGGCGCGGGCTGATCTCATCGCGACTCAGTACGGGCAGGTCATCACCGATCGGGGAGGCAGTCCGCGCGACATCTCGCCGCGCATGATCATGCTCCACACGTTCGCGCACCTCCTGATCAACGAACTCGTCTTCACGTGCGGGTACAGCTCTGCGTCGCTTCGGGAGCGGTTGTACGTGTCGCGGGATGGTCGGCGGGATATGGCCGGGCTCCTGATCTACACGGCGGCCGGTGACTCCGAGGGCACGATGGGCGGCCTGGTCCGCATGTCTCGACCAGACCGCCTCCAACCGGTCTTTGCGGCGGCCCTCAGTGATGCCCATTGGTGCTCGACCGACCCGGTTTGCATGGACGCGGGCGAGCGGGGCCAGGGACCGGACTCCTGCAACCTTGCTGCCTGCCACGGCTGTGCGCTGCTCCCAGAGACTAGCTGCGAGGAGTTCAACCGCTTCCTCGACCGGGGACTGGTCATCGGGACTTTCGCGGACCCAACGCTTGGGTACTTCTCGACGGTTGCCTAGGAGCGAGACTGAAATGCCACGACTATCTCTTGGATCTCGGCAACGACCGTCTCGGCGTCGTCGTGCTCCCAGTAGCGCAAGACGTGCCAGTCAGATTGTTCGAGCTTCGCGTTGGTATCGGCGTCGCGCGCAGCGTTGGCCGCGATTTTCGCCGACCAGTACTCAGCGTTGTGGTTGAAGTTTGATCGGCCGTGTTCCGGGCAGCCGTGCCAGAAACAGCCGTCGATGAACACTGCCACTCGTGCCCGCGTGAAGACGATGTCGGCGCGACGACGAATGCTGGGCTCGGGCGCAGATGCAACCCGATACCGGAGGCCCAGTCTGTGGAGTGCCCGTCGAATCGCCAGCTCGGGTCCTGTGTCTCGAGACCGATTGGCCTGCATGTTCCGGCGTCGCCCCGGACTGGATGCCCACGAGTCCGCCACCTGGCCTGATCCCACGAGTTCAGCGTAGATGTGGCGCCCCAGTTCCCGAGGCTCTGGCTCCGTACGGCACACCTTGTCCACACAGGCGCCACGTCAGCGGTCAAGTCCCTCGTAGTGGTGTAGCGGGTTGCGTTCTCCTTGCTTGCGTTTCAGGCGGTCTGTTCGGGTAGTTGGTCAGCTCCGATCTCGGGTTCGGTGTCGGGCACGGTGGTGATTCGGCAGCGGGCGAGGATGTCGAGGCCGAGGTAGCGGCGGCCTTCGGCCCATTCATCGGTTTGCTCGGCCAGGACGGCTCCGACCAAACGCACGATCGCTGCCCTGGTTGGGAAGATGCCTACGGAGTCGGTGCGGCGGCGGATCTCTCGGTTGAGCCGTTCGGTGGGGTTGTTGGACCAGATCTGGGTGCACACGTCTTTGGGGAACGCGGTGAGCGCGAGGATGTCGGCGCGGGCGGCGTCGAGGTGGGCGTGCACGTCGGGAAGCTTCTCGTGCACGTAGTCCAGGAGCCGGTCGAACTGCGCGTGCACGCTGGCCGCGTCGGGTTGGTCGTACACGCTGTGCAGCATCGCTTTGACCGCCGGCCACATCGCCTTGGGTGTCACATCCATCAAGTTCGCTGCGTAGTGGGTGCGGCACCGTTGCCAGGACGCCCCGGGCAGGTTTGCCGCGATCGCTTCGACCAGCCCGTGGTGGGCGTCGGAGGTGACCAGCCGGACCCCGGTTAGGCCGCGGGCGACCAGGTCGGCGAAGAACTCGTTCCACGCCGTCCCGGTTTCGCTGGTGGCTACGCGCATCCCGAGGACTTCGCGGTGCCCGTCACCGTTGACACCAGTGGCCAACAGGACGACGGCGTTGATGACTCGGCCGCCTTCGCGGACTTTCATCGTCAACGCGTCGGCGGTCACGAACGTGAACGGGCCGGCATCGGCCAAGGGTCGGTGTCGGAAGTCTTCGACGATCTGGTCCAAGTCGCCGGCCATGCGAGAGACCTGCGACTTGGACAACGAGTCGATGCCCAACGTTTTGACGAGCTTGTCCATCCGGCGGGTGGACACCCCGGCGAGGTAGCAGTCGGCGACCACGGTGATCAGAGCAGACTCGGCACGCTTGCGGCGCTCGAGTAGCCACTCGGGGAAGTAGCTGCCAGTGCGTAGCTTCGGGATGGCCACGTCGATCGTGCCGACCCGGGTGTCCAGTGGCCGGTGGCGGTATCCGTTGCGTAGCGCGCCGCGAGCGCAGGGGTGCGCTTCGTGCCGTGGCCGCCGATCACGACCGGTATCCCGCCGCGGAAACCGTGGTGCTGCACCGGTTTCGGCAGCGCCGGACTGTCCGTGAGCTGGTAGTGGCCGCCGTCATACGAGAACTCGCCGGTCGCCGACCACAGGCCGGTGATGATCTCGAGCTGCTCCTCCAAGCGGTCGAAGCGTTCTCCGGTGCCCGGGAACGGGATGCCGTATGCCGCGTGCTCACGCTCGAACCATCCTGCACCCAGGCCGAGTTCGACCCTGCCGCCGGACATCGCATCGACGTTCGCGACCTCGATGGCCAACACACCGGGATGCCGGAAGGTCGCGCTCGTCACCAGCGTCCCCAGTCGAATGGTGGCGGTCTCGCGGGCGATGCCGGCCAGGGTGATCCACGCGTCGCTCGGCCCGGGCAGCCCTGTGCCGGCCCCCATCGCCAGGTAGTGGTCGGACCGGAAGAAGGCGTCGAAACCCAGACTCTCGGCACGCCTCGCGACAGCCACCAGGTCCTCGTACGACGCGCCCTGCTGCGGTTCGGTGAAGATGCGCAGTTGCATGACCCCGAGCCTACGAGCCGGCCACCAGCAGACCGTCGGCGACCATTTCCCGGATGGCGGGCAGCGCATCGCGCACCACTTCCGCGGCCGGCACCTGCAGCAACGAGGCGATCGCGTCGAGCGCCTGACCGGTCGACAGCTCACCGTCGCAGACCGAGACGAACGCCGCGACCGCGGTGTCGACCCGGAAGGCCCGACGCAGGCCGCCGCCCTGCCGGATCACGATCACCGACGGATCGTCGGCGCCGGGGCGGCCGTGTCGTTCCTCGGTCACATCGGCGGCCACCGTCAGATGGGCATCCAGCACGCCCTGATCGCCCGCCTCCGCCAGCCAGGTCCGTGCCCGCAGACCCGCGTCGATCGCCGGACCCATCGGCGACTGCACCGGCCCGGTGACCTCGACGAGATCCAGCCACGGCCGACGCCGGGTCTCCGGCAGCTGCACCGTGATCACGCCGAAGCCGATCTCGCCGACGCCGCGCGACTCGAAGTCACGCAGCCAGGCGGCATACATCTGCTCGAAACCGCTCGCGCCCGAACGCAGTCCGCCGTCACCGGACCAGAGTTCGGCGTACTCGGCGGGGTCCTGCGTGTCACGTTGCACCACCCAGGCGTCCAGCCCGGTGCGGTCGAACCATGCGCCGACGACGTCCGTCCAGTCCTTGCCCTCCGGTACCTCCCAGTTGGCCAGCAGTTGGGCGACACCGCCGGGATTGAGCTGCCGCGGCAGCTCGCGGATGAGAGACCGCACGATGCCGTCACCGACCCGTCCGCCGTCGCGGTATTCGTAGGTCGGCACCCCGTCGGCCCGTGGCGTGATGACGAAGGGCGGATTGCTGACGATCAGATCGAATCGTTCTGCCGCAACGGGTTTGAAGAGGTCTCCACGGCGCAGGTCCCACTCGCAGCCGTTGAGCGCCGCGTTCCAGGCAGCGATCTGCAATGCGCGCTCGGACGTGTCGGTCGCCACGATCCGGTCGGCGTGCGCGGACAGGTGCAGCGCCTGCACACCGCAACCGGTGCCGAGGTCGAGCGCCCGGGCAGCAGGCCGCCGCGGCGTCCAGGAGGCGAGTGTCGTCGAGGCGCCGCCGATGCCCAGCACATGATCGACCGGCAGCGGTTCACCGGTCATCACCTCGGACAGGTCGGACGCGACCCACCACTGGTGGTCGTCGTCGCCGTAGGGGCGCAGGTCGTATGCCGCGCGCACCCGCGAGCCGTCCACGGTGACCAGACCGGCCGCGCGCAGCCGCGCGGTGTCCCAACCGGGCAGTGCACGGTCGAGGTGGCGCACGCCGACGGGCAGGCCCAGGGCGAACAACCGGACGAGGACGGCCACCGGTGAGCCGTCGTCGCGGGTGGCCAGATCGGCGGGCAGCCGCTGTTCTCGATGCAGAGCGCTGCCGGCCATCGGCCCCAGACAGTCGGCGACTCCGTCGAGGGTGAACCGAGCGGCGATCAGGGCGCGACGCAGCGCGGCGGGGTCGTCGGCCAGCGGTGGCGCGGTGTTCGACATACGGGCAATCCTCGCGCACTGCTCTGCCCGTCCACTGCACCGACAGGACACCAAACGCACCGAACGGACAGGAAAGCCGGCTCCGAAACGCCCCATTTTCCTGTCCGCTGGATACCGATCGTGTCCGCTCGACGAAGAGGGTCAGTCGGCCTGTTCCGAATCGGCCGTGTCCGCGGCCACCGCGGCGGAGACCGTGGGATGGATGTGGAAGACCCGGTCGAGGCCGGTGATCCGGAAGTTCCGCAACAGTCGCTCGGACGGTATGACGAGCGCGAGTTCGCCGCCGCCCAGGCGCTGCTGCTTGAGCCGGGCGACCAGCACCCCGAGGCCGGTGGAGTCCAGGAACGGCACGTCGGTCAGATCGACCAGCACCTTCTCGGCGGGATCGGTGATGAGCCGCGCCAGAGCGTCCCGCAGGCGCGCGGCGGCCGAGACGTCCACGTCACCGGCCAGCCGAATGACGGTGAAGTCGCCCTCGTCGCTGCCGCTGATGTCCAGGTCGGTCACGAAGTTGCCTTTCCGGGTCGAGTGCCGCTTGCCGACGGCCAGTCTTTCATCGGATCCGTCGGCCGGTCGCGCGGATGTCGGGGATCGGACCTACCGTTGACGGTGGAATGACCGATATCGCTGCCACGACCGCTCCGCCGCATGGCTTGGAGGCGCCGCCCGCTGCCCCGCCGCGGCACGGCGATTTCGACGCCGAGGCGGCTCTGGCCGCGTTGGCCGGGGTCGGCACCGGCCGCTTGCTGCACACCCGCCGGCTGCCGGGCCGCGACGCGGTCGACGCCGGCTGGCCCGATTGGGTCAACCCGCAGGTGGCCGCGGCGGTGCGCGGCACCGGGATCGACGGGCTCTGGTCGCACCAGCGCCGGGCGGCCGACCTCGCCCGGTCCGGCGAGCACGTGGTGCTGTCGACCGGCACCGCCTCGGGCAAGAGCTTGGGCTACCTGCTGCCGATGCTCTCGGCGGTGGCCGACGGCTCCGGAGCACCGACCGGTCGCGGCGCGACAGCCATCTATCTCGCTCCGACCAAAGCCCTTGCGGCCGACCAGGAGTCACGCATCCGCAGCTTCGCCATACCCGGTGTGCGGGCCGCGACTCTCGACGGCGACACCCCCCTGGACGAGCGCCGGTGGATCCGCGAGCACGCGTCGCTGCTGTTGACCAACCCCGACCTGCTGCACCACACCCTGCTGCCCGGCCACGAGCGCTGGGCGTCGTTCTTCCGTGCGTTGCAGTATGTCGTTGTCGACGAATGTCATGTCTACCGAGGCGTTTTCGGCTCACACGTGGCCGGTGTGCTCCGCCGCCTGCGCCGAATCGCCGCGCGGTACCACGCCGCGCCGACCTTCGTTCTGGCCTCCGCGACCGTGGCGACGCCGGGCCTGCATGCCGGCGAACTCACCGGACTCCCGGTGCACGAGATCACCGAGGACGGGTCACCGCGGGCGCCGATGGTCGTGGGCCTGTGGCAACCGGGGAGCAAGCCGGGTGCCGGACCGGACACGGCGCAGCGCAGTGCCGTGGCGGAGTCCGCGGACCTGATGGGAGCGCTCATCGACCGCGGTGTGCAGACGCTGACCTTCGCGCGGTCCCGGGTAGGCGTCGAAGTGGTCGCGGAGATGGTGCGCAACTCCGCCGATCGAGTAGGGCGAGCAACGAGCCCGTATCGAGATCACGACACCGTTGCTGCATACCGCGGCGGCTATCTGCCCGAGGAGCGCCGGGCGCTGGAGGACGACCTGCGCACCGGTCGGCTCCGCGGTCTGGCGGCGACCTCCGCACTCGAGCTCGGCATCGACGTCAGCGGGCTGGACGCGGTGGTGCTCGCCGGTTGGCCCGGCACGCTCGCCTCCCTCTGGCAGCGCGCCGGCCGGGCCGGCCGCAGCGGCCGGACGTCGCTGGTCGTGCTGGTCGCCGAGGACGACCCGTTGGACGCCTTTCTGGTGCAGCATCCGGAGGCGATCTTCGACCGCTCCGTCGAGGCGACCACACTCGACCCGTCGAACCCGTTCGTGCTGGCGCCGCACGTCGCGGCGGCGGCGCACGAGCTGCCGGTCACCGAGGCCGACGCCGAGCTCTTCGGTCCGTCGTTGCCCGGAGTGTTGCAGTCGCTGGTCACCGGCGGCATCCTGCGCCGGCGGCCGCGTGGCTGGTTCTGGGCGAGGGAGGACCGGCCCGCGGACCACTTCTCGCTGCGCGGCGGCGGGGACGACGACGTGCGGATCGTCGAGACCCGGACTGCGCGAGTGCTCGGCACCGTCGATGCGGCACGCGCGCATGCCGCGGTGCACACCGGCGCGGTCTACCTGCACCAGGGCATCCCACATGTGGTGACCGAGCTCGACCTGGCGGCCACCACCGCGCACGTCGTCGTGGGCGACCCGGGCTGGTCGACCTTCGCCCAGTCCGTGTCCGCGTTCGACATACAACAGGTCGAGCGTGAAAGTCGTTGGGGCAGCGTGAGTTTGCACTTCGGGACGATCCGGGTGCGCACCCAGGTCACATCGTTCCAGCGGGTGCTGCCGACGGGAGAGGTGATCGGTCAGCATCCGCTGGACCTCCCCGAACGCGAGCTGGTGACCCGCGGTGTCTGGTGGACCATCGACGAGGACGACCTGCTCGCCGTGGGGCTGACCGCGGACGAGCTGCCGGGCGCGTTGCACGCCGCCGAGCACGCCTCGATCGCGATGCTGCCGCTGGTCGCCCAGTCCGACCGGTGGGACGTCGGCGGTGTGTCGACCGCGCTGCACCCGGACACCGGATTGCCGACGGTGGTCGTCTATGACGGTTATCCCGGCGGCGCCGGTTTCGCCGAGCGGGCGTATGCCGAGGCAGCCACCTGGCTGATGGCCACTCGCGCGGCGATCGAGGCGTGTGCCTGCCAGGACGGCTGCCCGGCCTGTGTGCAGTCGCCCAAGTGCGGCAACGGCAACAACCCGCTCGACAAGGCCGGTGCGATCGTCGTGCTCGACCGAGTGTTGCGGGACCGTCGCTGAGATCAGCCGACGGCCCGCGGTAATTCGGTTGCCGACCGGCGTCCGCACCGGCAGGGTCTCGCCTGTGATGGACGATGCGGGCCTGCTCGCGGCATACGACGACCAACTGCGCACCGAGGCCGAGATGCGGTCGATGGCCGAGGTGGCACGACACGGTCCCCTGCTGTGGGGCAAGTTCCACAGCGGCCGGGGGTTCGTCAGCTACCGCACGCTGGGCACGCCGACCGACGCGGAGCTCGAACGGCTCATCGCGGACACCGTCGCGCACTACGCCGCCGACCCGGAGGTGACCGAGTTCGAGTGGAAATCGCGTGGCCACGACCGGGTGCCCGCCCTACCGGCGTTGTTGCAGAAGCATGGTCTGGTCGCCGACGAGGTCGAGTCGGTGATGATCGGCGAGGCCACCTCGATCGCGGCTGATGTGCCTGTGCCGGCAGGCGTTTCCTTGCGCTCCATCACCTCACGCGATGATGTCACGGCGATGGTCACGATGCAGGCGTCCGTCTTCGAGGACGACCCGGAGACCATCACCGAGCGGGTGGACTCCACACTGCGCAAACTGCACGAGGCCGATGCCGACGGCGTCGAACTCTGGGTCGCCGAGGTCGATGGGGACGTGGTCAGCGCCGGACGGATCGAACCGGTGCCCGGCACGGATTTCGCGGGCATCTGGGGTGGCGCGACGCTGCCGCAGTGGCGTGGTCGCGGCATCTACCGGGCGCTCACCGCCAAGCGTGCCCAAGCGGCCCTGCGGGTCGGGAAGAGCCTGATCAACTCCGACTCCACCGAGTTCTCCCGGCCCATCCTGGAGCGTTACGGCTTCCGCCGAGTCACCACGACCACGCCATACATCTGGCAGCGCTGAGGCGGGTGGCCGGCCGCTCAATCCGTCGCGGCACGGCGCCGTATTGCGCGAACCTGTGGATTTTGCAAGATCTCCGCGCCCGAGGGCCCGGCGATGCAAAATGCGCGCATGGTGTGGGAGGTCACGAAAAGGCGGGGGCATGTGGGCCTGGGACCCAAGGTCTCGGGACCATGGCAGACCTTCGAGGACATGAACGCGGTGACGGGGTGGCTGTTGTGGTCGCACCGGATGACGTCGCAGTTCGGCGGTATGACGGGCAAGACGTTCGCCGCTGCGGCACGGGAACAGGGTGTGCCGCTCTCGGAGACCGAGGTGTCGCGTGCGGAGAACGGCGAGACCGATGTCGCGGTGACCGCGATCGGCAAGTACGAACGCATGCTCGGTATGTCACCGGGCACGCTCAGCGCGCCACTGCGCTCCGCTGCCCGGCTCGCGCTGTCGTCACCGGGCGGCCGTCGACTCAGCCTGCTGCGGTCGGTGCCCCCGTCCACCGACGCGCGACGCGGAGTCGTCAATGCCTTCTATCAGCGGTATGTCGACGGCGATCAGTTCAGCGGCGCCGACTGGCTGATGCTCGTCGACGCCATCACCGGTGACGAGCAGTCACTGCTGCCGGATGCGCTGGCCGCACAGTGGATCCGCATGTTGCTCGACGAGTGCATGCGCTCGGTCAATCCGGCCTATTTCAGCCGGGCCGAGGCCTTGTCGACGGTGGCGGCGCACCCGCGGTACAGCGCCTTCCTGCTGGAGGCGACGCGCGAGCTGACGGCGGTGCCGGGCGTCTCCGGTGCGCCGGATGCGTGGAGCTTCCTCGGCGACATCCGCAGCTCGGAGGTGATCGACTCGCTGATCGCCGAACTGCCGTCCGTGCCCGATCACCGGTTGATGTATTACTCGATCGCCCTGTCGATGCCGGCGTGCGCCAATGTCCTGAACGCCCGGCAGACGCGCGCGATCGCCGCCGAACTGGAGCGCCGGCTGGAGCACTGGTCGCTCGGATCCTACGAACCGATCGCGACGTTGGCCGCCGAACTGCCGCGCACGATCGGTGCGCCGATCCTGCAACGCATCGACAACGTGCATCCGTTGTCCCGGCTGACCGGCCGTCGCTCGAACCGTGACGTCACGGCGGAGGTTGCGAGCTACACCAAGGCGGCGATGGACAGCACCTGGCCGGGCCATCCCCATGGGAGCGTGCTGCCGGAGCTGCTGCGGATCCTGCTCAGCAGCGAGCAGTCGGGGATCCGGTATCACGCCGCGACACTGATCCACTGCAGCCCGTTCGCGGCTGCTGTCTGCGACGTGGCCGCGGACCTGTCGACCAGCAGCCCGGATGCACTGACCCGTCAACTGGCGACCTACCTGGTCTCCCGGCTGGCGACTCCGGACAACGACGAGCGGCTGCGACTGCTCCTGAAGAACAGCGACCGTCGGAGTCTGCTGGTCAACACGCTGACCGCGATGACGCACGCCGGGGTGATCACCGAGCAGGACGACCTGCGGAAGTACATGAAGGACAAGGACCTTCGCTACTCGGCCATTTACGCGGCGGGCATCACCCACCACCCGGACCTCTACAGCACCGACGCCGACAGCGACTGGGCGACCTGGTGGCGCGGCAAGCGCGGCGGGATCTGGGAGTAGGCCCGGTCGGCCGGTGGCTCCGGCTGGGGGTCCGGACCAGCCCGTGCGCGTGCACGTGCCGGACCCAGCCCTGGCCACCGCGCGCGAACCGCAACGCTCACGGTGATGTCGTCTCCGGCGATCGAGCACTCCGCCAACGAGCCACCGTTGCGGGCAGCCACCACGCGGGCGGTCTCACACGGCGTGCCTGCAGCACCGCCGACCAGCACCCGGGCACCGGCCAAGGCCGCCAGGTCGGCCGCTGCCCGTGCCCGGTGGCTCGCCTGCACCGCCGACAGCAACGCCAGCGCGCCGCACAGACACAGCAGGACGACGCCGATCCCCATGATGACCAGCACGGTGGCCGAACCCCGGTCGCGGCCGGGGCCTTCGCCGACGCTCATCGCTGCGGGTCGGCGGTCTCGACGGGCGTCGCCGCCGTCGCCCGCAGCGGCTCGCCGCCCACCAGCCAGCCGAACGGGCCCGGAACCGGTGCGGTCACCCTGACGGTGATCTCGCCGCCGGCCCCGGTCACCTTCACGATGCTGCCGGACGGCCCCGCGCGTGCGCCGGCCTGTTGGACGGCGGCCGGACTGTCGCCCCGCGCGGCTGCCCGTGCCGCGGCGCGGGCAGCATCCACGCATCGGACCTGGTTGATGCCGATCATCACGGCGTTGACGGCGATGAGCAGCACGAAGATGAGCGCCGGAAGGGTGGCCGCGAGTTCGGCGGTGACCATGCCGCCTTCGCAACGGCGGGCGGCCCGTGCCCCACCATGCCGCCTACATCGCGGCCACCGGTCCGGCATCAGGACGCGACGCTCAGCGCTGACTGGATGATGCCGGTCAGGGCTGTCTTGACCGCACCGGACTTCACCACCGCCATCAACACGACGGCGAACGCCACCGCTGCCAGCGTGCCGACGGCGTATTCGGCGGTCGTCATGCCGGCCTCGCGACGGCCGGTGCCGGCCAACTGCAGCCAGCGCGCTTGTAGCCGCGCTCCGAGCCGGAGTGTGCTTCGTGACATGTGATCTCTCCTCCTGTTGATGGATTGCTCTTCGCGAGAGCATTTCCGCGCGCCGGGAGTGGCGCGGGTCTCGGGTCGCGGGCGCGGGTCTCGCGGACGAATCACTCATGCGGTGCCCGCCAGCAGGTCTCCAGCGAGGGCCGCGATGACCGGCACCACCGTGAGGAGGGCGAATGCGGGAAGGAAGCAGAGCCCGAGCGGTATGACGACCAGCACGGACAGTCGGCCGGTGGCTTCCTCGATGCGCCGCTGCTCGGAGCGACGCATGTCGGCAGCTGCTCTCTTCAGCAGACCGGCCGGTGGCACGCCTGCTGTCCCTGCCAACGCCACCGCCTGGCCCGCGGGCCGCCAGATCTTCGGCAAACCGTCCCAGGCACGCGATTCGGCGACTCCCCAGCGCAAGGCGGCGACCACCTGCCGCAGCTGCCCAGCCACCACCGGGCCACTGTGGCCGGCCACCACCTCGACGGCGGTGACCAGCGGGACGCCGCTGCCGAGGGCGAGCGCCAGCAGGTCGAGCGCGCCGGCGACGCTCAGCACGTCCTCCGGTGACGTGGCGCCGTGCGCTGGTGCAGGGCGGAGCACCGCACCAGGGCGCGGCGCGGGACCGGCGAGAGCCCGGCCCGGCCACACCACCGGGAGGGCGGCCACGAGCAGCACGGCCAGCAAGGTCACGACACCACCGCCGGAGCTGTGGCGCGGCGGATCATCCGCCGGGTCAGTCGCCGGCCGGCCAGCACGAAGCCGCCACCCAGGGCGAGCACGGTGAGGCCCAGCGGGCCGGCATACAGTCGCCAGGGTGGGACGCCGATGACCATGGCGATCCCGACACCCAGCACCGGCAACACCGTGAGCAGTTGCATGGTCGCTCGGGGTCCGGCCGTGGCGGCCGCAATGCGGCGGCGGAGGTCGAGTTGCTCGCGCATCATCGCGGTCGCCGCATCGAGCGCGTCGCCGATCGCACAACCCAATTGCTCGGAGAGCGCCCAGGCACGGGCCACCTCACTGAGCGCCGCCACGTGGTGCCGAGCGGACAGCCCGGACCACAGCGGGGCCAGCTCGACGCCCGCGCTCGCCTGTCGGGCGAGCTGGTGCAGGTCGGCCCGCAACGCATCGTCGGAGACGGACGACGCCGTGAGCAGCGCCGAGGTCGCCACGGCGGTGGCCGGGGTCACTCCGGCCGCTACCGCGGGGGCGATGCCTTCGACCATTGTGGTGAGCGCGTCGAGGTCGGCGTTGTGGGCCATCCGTCGGGGCCACCATCGGCGTCCGGGGATCGGCCGCCACCGCCGTGGTGGCGCACCGCGCGCCCTGCCTCGTGGCCAGCACAGTATGGCGCCGACGACGCACATCGCAGCCAGGACGGTCATCGCGGTCCGCCTCCTCGCAGGTCCGTCGCAGGGGCGGCAGGGCCCGGAGTGCGGCGGTCGGCAGGTGCCGCGCGGGTCGACGCGTGTCGGTCGAGCACGGCCAGCAATTGCGGCCAACCATCCGCAGGCCGCAGTCGTCCCGCGAGGCGGTGCATCGCCGGCACCACCCGCAATCGATCGCCGGCCCAGTCGATGACGCCGATCTCGGCGACCACCCGGGCAGCGTCCTCCCGGCGCACGTGGATGACGATCTGGACCGCCGAAGCGAGTTGCGAGCGCACCGCACCGCCGGACATCGCGGCAAGGGCACCCAACGCCTCGAAACGGGCCAGCACATCACTGCTGGTGTTGGCGTGCACCGTGCCGCAGCCACCTTCGTGTCCCGTGTTGAGGGCGCTGAGCAGCTCGCGGACCTCGGCACCCCGCACCTCGCCCACGACGAGCCGGTCCGGCCGCATGCGCAGCGACTGACGCACCAGCGTCGAGAGGGTGATTTCACCCTTGCCCTCGACATTGGGTGCACGACTCTCCAACCGCACGACGTGCGGATGGTCGATCTGCAACTCCCGCACGTCCTCGACCACGACGATGCGCTCGAGGCCATCCACTTCCGCGAGCATCGAGGCCAGCAGGGTCGTCTTGCCGGATCCGGTGCCGCCGCTGATGACGAAGGCCGCACGCGTCTGGATGATCCGGCGCAGCACCGCCAGGCCCTCCGGGCAGCAGGTGCCGGACTCGGCCAACCGCGCGAGCGCGGGGGGCTCGCGCCGTGGGACCCGCAGACTGATGTGCGCCGCGCCCTCGACCAGCGGCGGCAACAGCGCGTGCAGGCGGACGCCGCCAGGCAGCAATCCGTCGACATAGGGTGACGTCTCGTCCAGCCGGCGCCCGGCGCGGGTCGCCAGTCGGACCGCGAGCCGCCGGACGGCTGCCGCGTCGCCGATCTCGAGGGGTGCGCGTTCCAGACCGGCGCCCCGGTCTATCCAGACGCCGGCGACACCGTTGACGAGCACGTCGGTCACATCCGCGACGGTCAGCAGCGGCTCCAACGGACCCGCGCCGAAGACGTCGGCGTGCAACCGGCCCGCGAGGTTGCGCACGCTGCGCTCGCCGAGCACGGCCGCATCGAGCCCGGCAAGCTGCTCGACGCTCTCGTCGGTCGGCGATCGGCCGTCCCGGATCTGCGCCCACAAGGCGTGGCCGACCGCCTCACTCATGCTGCGGCCTCGTCCCGCAGCAGCAGGTCCCGCAGCAGCGTGTCGCACTCCCCGACGTATGCGGACCGCGTCCGTGCCCCGGCCGGCACGCCGCGCTCCGCGTCGAGGGCGAGCCGCCGGTCGGTCGGCAGGAGTGCGGCCAGGTGCAGGCCCAGTGCTGCAGCCGCCTCACCGGCGGCGGCGCGGTTGCCGCCGCGAACCACCAGTCGCGGCACTCTTTCGATGCGTTGCGCCGTCGCGCCGGCTGCGGCCAACCCACTCGCCGTGCCGCGGGCAACGAGGAGCACGTCGTCGTAGTCAGCCAACGCGGCCGGCGACAGGTCGTGCCGACCGACGTCGACCAGCACGAGCTCATGCACCTGTCGTATGCCGCGCAGCGTGCGCTCGAGCAGTTCGGCGTCGACCGTGCACCATTGACGGCCGAAGGAGACGACGGCCGGACCGTCGTCGCAGGCGGGCAGGCGCTCCACGAGCCGTGCACCGTCCAGCGGACCGTCCGAACCGAGCAGATCCTCCCACCGGATGCCCGGCTCGGTCTCGATGCCGAAGGCGATGTCGAGCCCGCCCCCGCACGGGTCGGCGTCGATCGCCGCCACTCGCCGCGCCGCGGCGTGGGCGCGACACGCGAGCGCCACCACCAGCGTGGTCGCGCCTGCACCGGTGCCGGCACCCAGCACCGCAATCGTCCGTACGTCGTTCATGCAGCCGATCGTGGGCCGACCGGAACCCGGGGCGCAGCGGTGACGTCGCTACTTGTGGATGCCGGCCGATCCCCCGACGGGGTGTGGACGAGGGGACCTGAAAGGGGCCGGCCGGCATCCTGCACAACCCGCCACGCGTCCTGGCGACATACATGCGAAGACCCCCGCCGGGGGGGGGTGGCGGGGGTCTTCATCGGCAACGAGTCCCCGGGGGGGTAGGAACTCGTAGCGGCGCTTCGACCTCTGGGGGAGCGCTTCAGCATCAAGTCTGGGCGGCCGGCCGACGCAGCACAATGGCCCGCCGCGATCCCATAACAAGTCCTTACCTTCCGCAGAACTGCGGTGGTTCGGTAAGGACGGGAACTCGCGGCCCCGCCGGAGCACCACAGGCGTCACCGACGGCTCGACCTGCTCCCGGCTGACGACGCCGAACGAAGACGATGGCCCCGCCACAAGGGTGGCGGGGCCATCAACCGCTTTCTACGTCCAGTTACCAGGCGTGCATCCTCAAGGTTTGTCGCCAGGGCGCAAGGCCCCGGACGAGCGGTCCATAACGTGGACTGTCTCCGCGTGGGTGCCGGGTTCGAGAGCGGTGGTCGTCGGATTCCCATCCGTCGTCGTGCCTCAGGTCTACTCCGATCGGCCGCGGCATACAAGACTTGAATCTGGGCCGGGCCGGGCGGACAATCCGCCCTACGCTCAGCGCGGGGCGAGCCTGCCGGCCAGCACAGCGTCGGCGATGGCGGTGGCCTCGGCGGCGCCGGCGACGACCGCGTCCGCGGAGTGCCGCAGCCACAAGGCGACCCCGTCCGGACGCCCGGTCGCGTATGCCGCGAGCGCGCCTTGGTAGGCAACCGCGCCCTGGCGGGCGTAGCCGGCTTCACTGACCACGGCACCGGTCGGATCGACGCCGAGCACGTGCAACAGCAGGCGCTCCGTTGCCCGCGCCACCAACGCGTTTCCGTGCGTGAACGGGCGCACGGTGGCAATCTCCGCATGGGCGATCGCCGCCACGAGGATGCCTGGCTCGTTCCGAGCCTCGGCGAGTAGCCCGACCAACCCACGCAACCGCTCCCCGGCGGCCGCCGCGTCCGGTGGCTCGCCGACGTCCCGCAGCTCGGCGGCCGTCTCGCCGGCCAACCGCGGCCGGCCGAGCTGGGCTGCGTCCGCGAGGTCCGCGGCGGCGGCGGTGTGCAGCCGGGCGAGCGCCTGCGCCGGAGCGGTCAGCACGATCGAGGTGAGCTGTTCGGTCGTGGCGGTCGCCTGTATGGCGCCGTGCAGCACCCGCTCCTCGGGGCCGTCGTGCCCCAGCGGCACCGCTCCGCGGATCACGTCGCGGACCAACTCCATCGGGAACTCGGCGCCATCGAGGAACGCGCTGAAGCGCGCCCCACGCACGCGTGACTCGGCCGCGGCCTCGGGGATCCTGCGCCGTAGCGCCGCATGCCAGCGCAACTGGGTGCATGCCTCGCGTGCCGCATCGATCGCAGCGGCAACCCCTGGTAGCGCGGTCAACCCGGTCAGCGCAGCGGTCATCAGGTGTCGCACTCCTCGCGCGGTCGGTGGGAACCACCCGAGGATAGGCGGTGTCACGTTCCGGGCTCGTCCGGCTCATCGTCGTTGTCCCACAGCACGCCACCGTTGATGGGCATCCGCCATCGACCCTGCGCGACGTGACCGGTCAGCGCGTTGAGCAGACCGGCGACACGCCAGGAGATGCTGATCGCCATACCGATCAGGAAGATCGCCAGCGGAATCTCGACGAGGATGGCGGAGGCCACCGACAGGTGCAGGTCGTCGGCGTCAGACGTCGTGACGTCGAACCAACCGTCCGCCAGCAGCAGCACACCTGCCCCGAAGGATGTGAGGACCACGAGCATCCGCCGCTTCCAGGCGAAGAAAGCCGTCAAGGCGAGCAGCACGATGAGCAGCACGTCGAATCCGACCCAGGTCAACGCCCACGCCCGGGCGACGTAGCGGTCTGGCAGGCTCAGCGCGAGGTAAGCAGTCCACGGCACCAGCAAGCCCGCCGCGACCGCTGTCACCGTCAGCGCGATCGCGCGCCGTCGGCGGACCCGCCGCTCGGCCGCCAGCAGCGCGGCATCGCCGACGTCCCCCACCACACCGACCCGCAGCCGACGGATGAGCGTGCGGCGTGCCGCACTGTCGAGTGCATCGATCTCCTCATCGGTGAGCGGCATACCTCAAGTCAACCGCATCGCCGCGACGACGGCGTGCTGCCGGCCCGGCGGCCGTCTCGCGCTGCAGGTCCCGGGCCGCCGCTCAGACCCGCTCCAGCCGGAAGACCGGGTGCGCCGGCACGACAGCGGCGATCTGCGCGTCCGTCGATGTCGCGCTGATGCCTTCGGGGAAGAAGCGGCCAACCTCCCAGGCCCAGCGCTTCAGGTAGTGACGCATCACCGGCACGGCGGAGTCGTCGGTGACCTCCCGGGCCTCGTACACCTGGTGCGAGCGGCCGGTCCGCAGCACCACTCGGGGGGTATGGCGCACGTTGCGCACCCATTGGGTCTGCCCGCGCGGCGCGACGAGGTAGAGCCGCCCGTCCACGCGCAGCGGGTTGACCGGCGTGCTGTGCTGCGCGCCGGACTTGCGGCCGGTGACGACCATCTCCTTCGCGCCGAAGGCGCTGATGCCCAGTCGGGAAAGGCCGGTGACGATCGCGTTGAAGACCCGGGTGCTCCGGTCGAGCTGGACGGTCATGACTGCCTCCTGAAATTTCGAGAGCCCCGCTCTCTCACGTCCACAGTACCGCCGCCATATCGACAAAACAAGAGCAGTGCTCTCCCTTGCGTTCGGTGCTCACACTTGCCACCATCGCGGCCATGAGCACGACGCCGCGAGAACGCGCCCGGATCGACACCATGGAGCGGATCCTGGAGTCCGGCCGCAGCCAGCTGGCCGAGCACGGGGCCGCCGCACTGTCGCTACGAGCCGTTGCCCGCGACGTGGGCATGGTCTCCTCGGCCGTCTATCGGTATGTCGCCAGCCGGGACGACCTGCTCACCGCACTCATCATCGAGGGCTACCGGGATCTCGCGGGCGTCGCGGAGGCCGCGGCCGCCGGACGCGCCGCGCCGGGCCGACGGTTCGTCGCGCTGTGCGAAGCGATCCGCACCTGGGCACATGACCACCCACACCAGTACGCCTTGCTCTTCGGCTCACCGGTCCCGGGTTATCGGGCTCCGGCCGGCACCGTCCCGGATGCCGCACGCACGCCGGCCGCCGCCATACGACTGGCCGAACAGGCCTGGCACGCAGGCGGACTCGACACCGACCGAGCCGCGCCACCGGTGAGCCAACCCCTCCGTCGGCAGGCCAGGGAACTGCACGCCGCGCTGGACACCGACCTGCCCGAACACGTGCTGATCCGGTTCGCGGCCGCCTGGACGCAGGTCTTCGGCGTGATCGGCTTCGACCTCTTCGGCCAACTGGTCGGCAGCTTCGAACCCGGCGACCAGGTGTGTACTTACACCTTCCGCACCGCCGCGCACACCATCGGCTTCCCGGACTGACACCGCGCGAGCTCTGCGCATCACGCATCGCCCATCGGCGCCCCACGCCGCCCATTGGTAGAATGAACACCGGTGTGCCGGGAAGTGTGGCGCGAAGATTCGTTCCTCATCTTCACGTCACACTTCTGATTTTGATGGCCGTCCTTCGGCCGGACTGCGGGTCGGCGTCGAAGCTCGCAACCCCGCACACCGAAAGGCCCCGTATGACCATCCGGCCCATCACCCGTGTCTTCTCCCGCGGCGACTGGCCCGAAGCGCGCCGCGTCGCCGCCCTGCTGCGTCAGGAGACCGTCGGTGGTGCGCTGCTGTTGATCGCTGCGCTCGCCGCCCTGGTCTGGGCCAACAGCCCGTGGCGGGACGGCTACCACCAGCTGGTTGCGTCCGAGATCGGGCCGGATGTGCTGCATCTGCGTCTCAGCCTGGCGCACTGGACGTCGGACGGCTTGCTGGCGATCTTCTTCTTCCTGGCCGGACTGGAGCTGAAGCACGAGTTCACCCACGGTGCCCTGCGCGATCCCGGCAAGGCGGCGGTGCCGATCGTCGCCGCCTGCTGCGGCGTCGCCCTCCCCGCCGTCCTGTATGCCGCCTGCCAGCGCCTCGGTGCGGGTGCGCTCGAGGGCTGGGCCATCCCGACGGCGACCGACATCGCGTTCGCGCTGGCGGTGCTCGCCGTCATCGGCGCCCACCTGCCGTCGGCGCTGCGCTCGTTCCTGCTCACCCTCGCTGTGGTGGACGATCTGATCGCGATCACCATCATCGCGCTCTTCTACACCTCGTCGATCAGCCCGATCTGGCTCGCGGTGGCGCTGCTCGCGCTCGCCGGCTTCGGCCTGACCATGCGCGGCAACCGCAACCTCCCGGTGCTCCTCGTGCTCGGTCTGATCGCCTGGCTGGCAGTGCTCAACTCCGGCGTCCACGCCACCGTCGCCGGGGTCGCGCTCGGCCTGCTGGTCCCGGTGACCCCGCGAGGCGGGGAGCACCGGTCACTGGGCGGCCGCATCGACAGTCGGTTGCGGCCCTTCTCGGCAGCGCTGTGTGTGCCGGCCTTCGCATTCTGTGCCGCCGGCGTCACGGTCGTCGGCGGCGGATTGGGTGACGCACTCAGCGACCCGATCACCATCGGTGTGGTCGTCGGGCTCGTGCTGGGCAAGACGATCGGTGTCTTCGGCGGCACCGCGCTGACGGTGCGATTGACCCGTGCCGAACTCGACGACGAACTGGCCTGGTCGGACGTCTTCGGGCTCAGCCTGCTCGCGGGAGTGGGGTTCACGGTGTCGTTGCTGATCGGCGAACTGGCCTTCGGAGATGGCTCGCTCGCCGACGAACACGTCAAGCTGGGGATCCTCGGCGGGTCGCTGGTCGCCGCCCTGCTGGCCACCGTCGTGCTGCGGATGCGCAATGCGACATACCGCCGCATCCACGCGGAGGAGTCGCGCGACGACGACGGCGACGGGGTGCCCGACTGTTACCAACAGACCCCGCCCGTGGAGCCGCGCTGAAGCACGGGCGGGAACACTTCGCCCCGAACCGACTAAGGTACCGGTGAGTTCGATGCGCTTATCCTGACCAAGACAGGCTGAGCGAGCCGACAACACACGAGGAGTAATCGATGGCCCAGACCACGAAGGGCACGGAGCGCACACTCGGCCAGTTGGTCGCCGACGCCTCGACCGACCTGAAGGCGATCGTCAAGGACGAGATCGCGCTGGCGAAGGTGGAGGTCAAGGCCGACGTCGCCAAGGGCGGCAAGGGCGCCGGGTTGCTGGCCGCCGCCGGTCTGTTCGGCCTCTACCTGCTCGGCTTTCTGCTGCTCACCCTGGCCTGGGGCCTGCACGCGGCCGGCCTGCCGGTATGGCTCGGCATGCTGATCACCGCGGGCGTGCTGCTGGTGATCACGCTCATCCTGGCGTTGCTCGGCATCAGCGCGCTGAAGAAGATCAAGGGCAAGCCGGAGCGCACCATCGACAACGCGCAACGCACCGTTGCGGCTGTCAAACCTCCGAAGGTCTGATCGCCACCACCCGTCGACGAGAGCCCCGGTCCGCCGGGGCTCTCGCGTTGCGTCGCACGAGTCGCCCGGCCCCGTCTGCCGGTATGCCCCGTGTATGCCGCAGGCTCAGCCACCGTGCAGATAGCGACCGGGCACCGGTCGACGGTCACCGCGGTCCCACGGCAGCTCCATCCCGGCCAGCCGCAGCGTCGCGTCCAGCAGGATCGCGGTGAAGCCCCACACGTAGAGACCGTCCACCTCGAACGCCGGCGCCACGAACTCCCGGCCCGGCACGACCGCGCTGAACCGGTTGGCCGGGTCGACCAGTGCGGCGAGCGGGACCCGCTCCACCCGCGCGACCTCGCCCGGGTCGACGACACCGATCGGCGAGGGCCGCTCCCACCACGCCGCGATCGGCGTGACGCGGAAGCCGGTGACGCTCAGGGGCAACGCCGGCAGCACGCCGACGACGCGCACCCCATCCCGATCCAGGCCGACCTCCTCATGAGCCTCCCGCAGTGCGGTGTCGGCCGCCGAGACATCCCCCGGATCGACCCGGCCGCCCGGGAAGGACACCTGACCGGCGTGCTTGCGCAGACCGGCCGACCGCTCGGTGAGCACCACGTCCTGCCCGCCGAGCTCGTCCTGGCCGAAGAGCATCAGCACCGCCGAGTCCCGCCCGGCGGCCTCGGGCAGTCCGGTGACCATGGGGGCCTCGTGGGCGCGGTGCTCCAGGTCGCGCAGCCACTCCGGTGCCGGCGCCGGGACGAACTCCGTCACAGCACCGCTGCCGGCTCGGGCACACCTTCGGGCCGGGTGGCGCCCGGCGCCAGCTCGAACTTCAGCAGTTTGCGCGCCTTGTCCGGGTCGGTCTCCCCCGCGCCGTAGGACGGGCACCAGCGCGCGATCGGGCACACCCCGCACGCCGGGCGCTTGGCGTGGCAGATGCGCCGACCCTCGAAGATCAGCACGTGACTCAGCGGGGTCCACTCCTTGCGCGGGAACAGCTCACCGATCGCGTGCTCGACCTTGACCGGGTCCTCCAGGTCGGTCCAGCCGGCACGGCGCACCACCCGGCCGAAGTGGGTGTCGACGGTCAGCCCCGGCAGACCGAACGCGTCACCCAGCACGACAAAGGCGGTCTTGCGCCCGACGCCTGGCAGCGTGACCAGGTCCTCCAGTCGCGGCGGCACCTCCCCGCCGAAGCGCTCCACCAGCGCCTGGCCGAGCGCCATCACCGACTTGGCCTTGGCACGGTAGAACCCGGTCGGTCGCAGCAGTTCCTCGAGCTCCTCCCGGTCGGCGCCGGCGTAGGCCGCCGCGTCCGGATAACGGGTGAACAGCGTCGGTGTCACCTTGTTGACGCCCACGTCGGTGGTCTGTGCGGACAGGATGGTGGCGACCAGCAGCTCCAGCGGCGTGCGGAAATCGAGCTCGCAGTGGGCATGCGGGAACTGCTCCTGCAGCGCCCGGAACATCTTGCGGGCCCGGCGGGTGCGGGACAGGTCCGACTCGGCCGAGACGTCGATGGGCTTCACGGGCATCGACCTTAGTTGAGCGCGCCGACAGCCGTCGGTTGACACCGCGGTCGTGCACGGCTCGGTCATCGGCCCCGCCGGGCACGACCCACGCGCCTGGAACAGCAGCGGGAACACCGGAATTCGGCGCCATGGCGTGTGAGCTTCGCAACAGAAGCGGCGGCTCGTGGCAGACTGCACATCGTGGATACCGAGGCCGTGCGCAAAGCGCCACTGTTCGCTGCTCTCGACGACGATGCCGCCGAGGCATTGCTGTCGACGATGACCCGCACCAGGATCGCGCGCGGGCAGGAGCTCTTCCATGAGGGCGAGCAGGGAGACTCCCTCTACGTCATCACCGCGGGCAAGGTGAAGCTCGGCCGCCGCTCACCGGACGGCCGGGAGAACCTCCTGGCCATCCTCGGCGAGGGCGAGATGCTCGGCGAGCTCAGCCTTTTCGACCCGGGCCCACGCACCGCGACGGCCAGCGCCATCGCCGACACCGAGCTCGTCGGGCTGTCGCACCCCGACATGACCGACTACCTGGGCACCCGCCCCGAGATCGCGATGACGATGCTGTCAGCGCTGGCTGCCCGTCTCCGACGCACCAACGAGGCCTTGGGCGACCTGGTCTTCACCGACGTGCCGGGCCGTGTCGCCAAGGCGTTGCTCGACCTCTCACGCCGCTTCGGTCAGCCGTCCGACGAGGGCACTCTGGTCGCGCACGACCTGACCCAGGAGGAGCTGGCCCAGCTCGTCGGCGCCTCCCGCGAGACCGTCAACAAGGCCCTGGCCGACTTCTCCTCGCGCGGCTGGATCAAGCTCGAGGCGCGCGCCGTCACCTTGATCGACACCGAGCGGCTGCAGCGCCGCGCCCGCTGACCGGCCGCGCGGCCCACAGTGCCCCGGCGCGCGTCGCGGGCCGGAACCACGCACGCCCCGACGTCGTCCGGATGACGTCAGCGGCAGCCGAACCACGGAAGGCACGGGAGTGGACCAGAGCCACCAGCAGGGCACCGAACACGACGCCGAGCGGGGCATCGAGCGTGACCGGGCCCACGACGCGGAGCACGGCGCCGGCGACCCGCGCGATCACGTCCTGCTCTCACCGCACGGTTGGGTCGCCGGTCGGTCCGACATCGGCCGGCGGCACCACCGCAACGAGGACTCGATAGCCCTGGCCGCCTCCACCGAGATCGGTGCACGAGCGGTCCTGGTGGCCTGCGACGGCGTGTCGACCTCCACCGACTCACACCTCGCCTCCCAGGCCGCGGCGATCGCGGCGATGGAGCGGCTGGCCCGGCCGATGCCGCGCCAGGGAGTGCCGGACGAGCAGTGGCTGCGCACCGCGGCAGCGGCCTTCGCCGACGCCGCCCGCGACGCCAGCGACGCCGCGGCAGGGACCGGCACCGACCCGGACGACCCGACCCCGCCTTCCTGCACGCTCGCCGCAGCGATCATCGAGGACAACCTGGTCCTCGGCGGCAACGTGGGCGACAGCCGGGTCTACTGGATCCCCGGCTCCGGACCGGACCGCGCCGTCCAACTCGGTCAGGACGACTCGATGGCCAGCGAACTCATGCGCCGCGGCGTGCCGCGCGACAGTGCCGAGAACGCACCCAACGCCCACGCCATCACCCGTTGGCTCGGTCACACCGCACCGTCCGATCTGACCCCGCGGATGGCGCATCTGCTCGCCGACGAACCCGGCTGGGTCGTCGTGTGCACCGACGGTTTGTGGAACTACTGCTCTGCGCCGGCCGATCTGTGGGACCTGGTGCAGCGGGTGCGTTCCTCGCACGGCGACTCGGCCACCGAGATCACCGCGGGCCTGGTCGACTTCGCCAACGCCTCCGGCGGCCACGACAACATCAGCGTCGTGCTGGCCGCACTCACCCCGTCAGGCTGAACCTGCAGCGAGGTAGTCCAGCTGAGCCTGCACACTCGCCTTCGCCGCCGGCCACACCTCGCGGGGGACGTCGGCATACACGCGCTCGACGACCGCCTGCGCCACGTCGGGCGCCGTGGCGTCGCCGGCTGCCAGCGCCGCGCGCACCTGGGCCAGCCGCTCCGTGCGGTGCTGTAGGTATGCCGCGATCACCGACGCCGCGTCGGCGTGGCTCGGTCCGTGCGCCGGCGCGAGCGCGGTCGGGCGCTCGACCGCGATGGCGTGCAACCGCTGCAGCGATGCCAGGTAGGGCCCGAGCGCACCGTCGGGATGTGCCACCACCGTGGTGCCACGGCCCAGCACGGTGTCCCCGGTGACGAGCACGTCGGCGTCGGGCAGGTGGAACGACACCGAGTCGGCGGTGTGGCCGGGTGTCGTGAGCGCCCGGATCCGCAACGATCCCAGCTCGATTCGTTCCTCGTCGACCAGCGGCTGACCATGGCCTCCGCCGCGGATCGGAGCATCGACCAGTTCGGCCCAGCGACCCAGCGACTCGGTGTGGTCGTGATGCCAGTGTGTGACGAGGGTGAGTGCGACATGTGCTCCGAGGTGTTCGACATACCGCAGCACCGCCTGCAGATGTGCCTCGTCGAGCGGGCCGGGGTCGACCACCACCGCGGTGGCGTCGCCCGGCACGTGCAGCACCCAGGTGTTCGTGCCGTCGAGGGTCATCGGTCCCGGGTTCGGCGCCAGCACCGCGTGGGCGTGCTCGCCGAGGACACCGCCGCGCCATACCGCTTCAGTCGTCACAGCACGTCACGTTAGCCGCAGTCGTCCACGACCCGCGCACTTGTCAAACGTTGACCGAACGCTGACACCCCGTTGGCACGCGTGTGAATACCGTGAATGCTGGTGCAGTTGGGGTTCCCCTGTCCCGCTGTACCACCCTGTTCCACCGCTTCGCGCAAAGGACCCCGACCATGAAGAAGACCCTGCCCACCGCCTGCGCCACGATCGCCGCTTTCGCGCTCATCGCCTGCGCCGCACCGGCCCACGCCGCAGTCTCCACCGACAAGAAGCCGCACCAGACCCCGACGAAGGCCGCACAGCGCGCCGGCATCCACAAGCTCGGCGACGCCTACGCCGGCTGGGAGAAGCACGTCGGATCCGATCACGTCCGCGCCGGCCTGACGCGCGTGTCCCCGGCCCTGGCCGCAGCCCGGACTCCGGGGATCGACGTCTCGGCATACCAGGGCAACGTCGACTGGAGCTCGCAGTGGAATTCCGGGGTCCGCTGGGCCTACACCAAGGCGACCGAGGGCACCTATTACAAGAACCAGTACTTCGCGCAGCAGTACAACGGCAGCTACAGCGCCGGAATGATCCGCGGTGCCTACCACTTCGCCAACCCGGGATACTCCACGTCCGCGACCGCGCAGGCCGACTACTTCGTCTCGCACGGCGGCGGGTGGTCGCGCGACGGCAAAACGCTGCCCGGCATGCTCGACATCGAGTACAACCCCTACGGCGCCACCTGCTACGGCTACTCCAAGTCCGGGATGGTGACCTGGATCAGGACATGGCTGAACGAATACAAGCGCCTGACGGGTCGCGACGCCGTCATCTACACGACGGCCGACTGGTGGAGCACCTGCACCGGCAACTCGACCGCGTTCAACCAGACCAACCCGTTGTGGATCGCCCGCTACGCGTCGACACCGGGCACGCTCCCCGGCGGCTGGCCCTACTACACGATGTGGCAGTACACCTCCTCGCCGATCGACAAGGACTACTTCAACGGCGACCTGAGCCGGGTGCGTGCGCTGGCACTCGGCTGACCCGGCCCATTCTCACCGAGCGGACACGAAACATACTCACCGGACACCTCATTCATGGCCACCCGGCCGGAATGATGTGTCCGGTGGGCGCTGTGGTGTCCGCTCGGTATGACGGAGGTCAGTCGTTGAGCTGGGCGCGCAGCAGCAGCCGGGCGCCGTCCTGCACCGGCTCGGGCAGGACGGCGTGCAATCCTTCGCGATTGACCGTCGACGGCGTCAGGTCGGCCCATGCCTCGATCCGGCGCAACTGCACGATGGTCGGCGGCAGCATCCGCGCGGTGCCCTCGCGCACCTCGGTCAGCACCTCGCCCGGACGACGCCATACGGCTTCGGCGGCCTCGGTGGTGCGGTCGTCGGCAACCTGCCGCTCGGGCAGCCGGGCGGAGAAGAACCACGTGTCGTAGCGTCGCGGCTCCATCTCGGGGGTGATCCAATGGTCTTGCACCGCCAGCAGATCCGAGCGCAGCACCAACCCGCGGCGTTCCAGCAGCGCACCGAAGGACAGGGTCCGGCCGAGCACGTCGGCGCGGTCCGCCTGCCACTCGTCCCCGGTCACGTCGAGGACGACCTCGTGCGCCGTGGGACCGGCGAGCAGCACGCCGCATTCCTCGAAGACCTCCCGCACGGCGGCGATGACGATCGCCCGCGCGGTGGGCGCGGGCAGCCCGAGCAGACGAGCCCAGTCGGCAGCCGACGGCCCGGCCCACGGCACCCCGGCGGACTCGTCACGTGCGTCGACGCCACCGCCGGGGAAGACCCACATCGACGGCGCGAACTTCATCGACGAGACCCTGCGCTGCAGGAAAACCTCGGTGCCCGCGTTCGATTCGCGCAGCAACAACACCGTGGACGCCAACCGCGCCGGAGCGATCTGGCGCTCCGGCGCGGGTGTGGCGAGCCAGCTGAGCGCGTGCTCGCGCAGCGTCGGCGGCAACTCCAGGTCGTGCGTCGACGGCATACGGGACGGTTCTACTGGACGGCGACGGTGATCTCGACCTCGACCGGCGCGTCCATCGGCAGGGCGGCCACCCCGACCGCCGAGCGGGCGTGGGCGCCGGCGTCGCCGAAGGCCTTGGCCAGCAGCTCGCTCGCGCCGTTGATCACGGCCGGCTGAGCGGTGAAGCTCGGGGCGCTGGCGACGAAGCCGACGACCTTGACGACCCGGGTGACCTTGTCCAGGTCACCGACCTGCGACTTGACCGCGGCGATCGCATTGAGCGCACACGTCTGCGCCAGTTGGGCGGCGTCCTCCGCGCTCACCTCGGCGCCGACCTTGCCGGTGGCGGCCAGCTTGCCGCCGATCACGGGCAGTTGGCCCGAGGTGTAGACCAGGTTGCCCTCCTGCACGACCGGGACGTATGCCGCGACCGGCGCGGCCACTTCGGGCACCTGCAGGCCGAGCTCGGCGAGGCGATCTTCAACTGCGGACATCTGTCACTGCTCCTTCGGACGCTTGAGGTAGGCAACGAGGCTGTTGCCGTCGGGGCCTGGCACGACCTGCACGAGCTCCCAGCCGTCCTCGCCCCACTGGTCGAGAATCTGTTTGGTCGCGTGGACGATCAGCGGAACTGTTGCGTACTCCCAGGTGGTCATGACACCAACTTTATTCCTGAACAAGCTGGTCGAGTGCCTGGGGGAGCGAAGCGGAGGAAGGCGTATCGAGACCGCGATCTCGATACACGGCCTCGTCCCTCGGCCGCACTCGATCCGCTTGAGCGATCAGCGGGTCGGGTCGAAGGGGAGCAGCTCCGGCGGGGTGACACCGGTGACCATCTGCTCGGCCAGCAGCTGACCGGACAGTGGGCCGAGGGTGATGCCCCACATGCCATGTCCGCCATTGGAGAAGACGCGCGGCACCCGCGTCGCGCCGACCAGCGGCAGGCCGTCCACGGAGACCGGGCGGCCACCGACCCAGGTGTCCTGCTGGTCGTCCCAGTCCACGCCGGACAGCAACGGCTTGCCGTTCTTGACGATCGCGTCGACACGCTCGACGTGCAGCGGCTCCTCGGTGCCGGCGAACTCCATGGTGCCGCCGATCCGCAGGCGGTCACCCAGCGGCGTGCAGGCGATCCGCTCGAACGGGAAGTAGACCGGGCACGGCACGGGGCGGTTCGCCGGGTCCGTGACAGCGACCGAGAAGCTGTACCCGCGTCCGGCGCGCACCGGGATCTTGACCCCGCACGCCTTCGCCAGCTCCGGCAGCCAGGCACCGGTCGCGATCACCACGGCATCACCGGAGATCGGCTCACCGCTGACCATCTCCACGCTGACCCCGCCCGGACCGTGCCGCAGCGCTCGCGCGTTGGACCCGATCACCATGTGACCGCCCCGCTGCACCACGGCATCCGCGAGCGCGTTGACGTATTCCGGCGGGTTGATGAATCGCTGTCCGCCCAGCCGGATCGCCTTCTCGACGTCCGGGCTCACGATCGGCAACTCGGCGCGCAGTGTCGCGTTGTCGACCTCGGTGGCCTCCAGGTCCAGGCCGGCCTCACGGATCAGCGTGACCTCGTGCTCCAGTCCGGCGGCATCCTCGGCGCGGCGGAACGCCGCCATGATCGGCGCGTCGTGCGACTTCGCCTGCACGCCGTGGTCCTCCAGGAACTGGAAGGCCTCGATCGCCTGCCGGTTGACCGGCACGAACTTGTCCATCGTGCGCTTCCACTGACCCGGGGTGCATCGGCGCGCGAAGCCCAGGAGGAAGGCGGCCAGCTTGGGGTCCGGCTTCATCGGGATGTAGAGCGGGGAATCGGGGTCCAGCAACGCCTTCAGGCCGTACTTGATCACCGAAGGGTCGGACAGCGGCACGCACAGGCCGGGCGACACCCAGCCGGCGTTCCCCCAGGAGCTGCCGGCCGCGACGCCGGACCGCTCCACGACGGTCACTTCCACGCCGCGTTCCTGCAGGTGCCAGGCGGTGGCAAGACCGACCATGCCCGCTCCGACGACGACGACATGTGGGGTGCCCTGGCCCTTGGCGGGCCGGAGGGGTTCGAGCACCATTGGCAACCTCTTTTCCTTCAACTGGCGGCACAGCATTTCAGCACTTCTCACGCCGTACCTGGGTGTCCCTGCTGCGAATATTCAACAAGGAGCAAGAATGAACACACATTCTCCAACCTGGACATCGGATAAGCTCGCTGTCATGGAGGATGTGCGACCGCGAAAGGTGACGCGCGACACACCGATCGACGACATCGACCGCCGGCTGCTCAGAGCGCTGTCCGAGGATGCCCGGCTGTCCAACAGTGCCCTTGCCAAGCGGGTCGGGATCGCCGCTTCGACGTGCCACTTCCGGGTGCGGCGGCTGATCGACCGCGGTGTCATCCGTGGTTTCCGGCTCGACATCGCCCCCGAAGCGCTGGGCTACGGCATCCAGGCGATCGTCGCGGTGCGGCTCCAGCCGACGGCTCGCGGGCAGATACCCCGCTACGCGGCCGGCCTGGTGAAGCTCCCCGGCGTCCTGAACGTCTACTTCGTCGCCGGTGTCGACGATTTCCAGGTGCACGTGGCGGCCGCGTCGACGGAGGATCTGCGCAACTTCGTGGAAGGCCTGAGCAAGACGCGTGAGGTCGCGAGCACGGAGACCAGCCTGATCTTCGAGCACACCGTCGGATCCGCCGGGATCGTGTGAACCCCTCCCCCGTCGTCCGCTTGCCAGCCGTGACGCGCCACGCCGTACAAGTACGCTCGCGTGGATGTCCATTCTCGACGCAGAGCAGCCGCTCCCGGACCGCACCAACGCGTACGGCGAGTCGCCCGACCAGGTCATCGACCTCCGCCGGCCGACGATGACGCCGCGCGGTGCGACGGTGGTTGTCGTACACGGCGGCTTCTGGCAGCCGTCGTACGACCGTTCGCACGCCGGGCAGCAGTCCAATGCGCTGGCACATGACGGCTTTCACGTGGCCACCATCGAATACCGGCGGATCCCGGGCGACTGGCCGGCGATGGCCGCGGACGTGCTCGCCGCCATCGAAGCTGCCCGGGCCGATCCCGACCTGCCCGACCGGACGGTGCTGCTCGGCCACTCCGCGGGTGGGCACCTGGCGACCTGGGCGGCATACCAGTCGGTGCCGGTGACCGGCGTCGTCTCGCTCGCGGGCTGCGTGGACCTGCACCTGACCCGCGACCTCGGCCTCGGTGACGGCGCCGCCGCCGCGCTGATGGGTGCCGCTCCCGAATCCGTATGGCGCGCCGCCGACCCTGCCCTGCTCGGGCCGTCACCGGTGCCGGTCCGGCTGGTGCACGGCGCCGCCGACGACCGCGTGCCGGTGGAGGTCTCCGAGAGCTACCAGGCCGCCGCCGGCGACGGTGTGCCGCTACAGGTGCTGGCCGGCTGCGGACACTTCGAACTGATCGACCCGAGCTCGCCATACTTCGCCCACACGGTGGCAGCCATCGACGCGATCCTGCGCTGACCGCCCCGATACCGTGGAGCCATGAGCACCGGCGACTGGGACGGCGTGCGCCTGCACGTGGTGACGGGCAAGGGCGGCACGGGCAAGACCACCGTGGCCGCCGCCCTGGCGATGGCGCTGGCGACCGAGGGCAAGCGGGTGCTGCTGGTCGAGGTCGAGGGCCGCCAGGGCATCAGTGGCGTCTTCGACGTGCCACGGCTCGGCGACGACGAGGTGCAGGTCGCCACCGGCCCCGGGGGCGGTCAGGTGATGGGGTTGTCGGTGGACCCGAAGGCGGCGCTGCTGGAATACCTGCAGATGTTCTACAAGCTCGGCATGGCCGGCGGCATGCTGGAGCGTTTCGGCGTCATCGACTTCGCCACCACGGTGGCGCCCGGCCTGCGCGATGTGCTGCTGATCGGCAAGGTCTACGAGGCGGTGCGCCGTCGTCCGAGCCGGCGCGGCACCCGCAGCGACCAGCTGTATGACGCCGTCGTGCTCGACGCTCCGCCGACCGGCCGGGTGGGCCAGTTCCTCGGTGTCAACCATGCGATGTCCGGGCTGGCCAAGGTCGGTCCGATCAAGAACCAGGCGGACGCCATCACCGCGATGCTGCAGTCGTCGCAGACCGTCGTGCACCTGGTGACCTTGCTGGAGGAGATGCCGGTGCAGGAGACGGTCGAGGCCGTGGCCGAGCTGCGCGCCATCTCGCTGCCGCTCGGCGCGGTGATCATCAACCAGGAGGTCACTCCCCCGGTCGGCGACCGCACCCTGGAGCTGCTGGCCGCGGACGGCTTCGACACCAGCCCGCTCGGCGAGGACCTGGCCGCGGTCGGGTTGCGCGTCGGTCCGCGCATGGTGCGCGGGCTGACCCAGACCGGTCTGGACCTCGCCCAGCGGCTCGCCCTGCAGGAGCGCGAGCGGACGACGCTGCACGAGCTGGACCTGCCGACCTGCCACCTACCGCTGCTGCCCGAGGGGCTGGACGCCGGCGGTCTGCTCGAGCTCTCGGCGTTGCTCGGCGAGCAGCTGGCCGGCGAGGAGGCGGCGGTATGACGCAGACACCCACTCTCGACATCGACGCCCTGCTGCAGGACCATTCGGTGCGCACCATCGTGTGCTGCGGGTCCGGCGGCGTGGGCAAGACCACGACCGCGGCCGCGATCGCCATCCGTGCTGCGGAGCAGGGCCGCGCAGTTGCGGTGCTGACGATCGACCCGGCCAAGCGCCTGGCGCAGGCGCTCGGCCTGGAGCACCTGGACAACGAGCCGGCGCCGGTCGAGGCCATCGACGACTCGGCCGGCGGTTCCCTCGACGCGATGATGCTGGACATGAAGCGCACCTTCGACGAGCTCGTGCTGCGGCACTCGAACCCGGACAAGGCGCAGCAGATCCTGGAAAACCCGTTCTACCAGGCGGTTTCGAGCTCGTTCGCCGGCACGCAGGAATACATGGCGATGGAGCGGCTGGGCCAGCTGCACGCCGAGCAGGCCGACGGCGACGCCCGCTGGGATCTCATCGTCGTGGACACGCCGCCGTCGCGCTCGGCACTGGACTTCCTGGACGCGCCCAAGCGGCTCGGGTCGTTCCTCGACGGTAAGTTCATCCGGTTGCTGATGTCGCCGGCGAAGGCCGGCGGGCGCGCCTACCTGAAGGTCATGTCGGTCGGCGTCACCACGATGACCGCTGTGATGTCGAAGGTGCTCGGCGGGCAGTTGCTGCGGGACGCGCAGACGTTCGTGGCGGCGCTGGACTCGATGTTCGGCGGCTTCCGGGAGCGCGCCGACCAGACGTACGCGTTGCTCAGCGACGCGGCGACGGCGTTCGTGGTGGTGGCCACCCCCGAGCGGGACGCGCTGCGCGAGGCGTCGTTCTTCGCCGGGCGGCTGGCCGAGGAGCGTATGCCGCTGGCCGGCCTGGTGGTCAACCGGGTGGAACGCACCCACGTGCCGTCACTGCGGGAGGGCCGGGCGGAAGCCGCGGCCGACGAGGCGGATGAGCTCGTACCGCGCAAGGGGGCGGGCTGGCAGCCCGCGGACACCGCCGGCCTGCTGCGGCTGCACGCCCAGCGGTCGGCTCAGGCGGCTCGCCAGGAGGCGGCGATCGGCCGCTTCACCGCGGCCCATCCCACGATCCCGCAGGTCAGCGTGGCCGCTTCGGCCGAGGATGTGAACGACGTGGAACAGCTGCGCGACATCGGCGTTCAATTGGCCGATTGACGGTGACGCCGGCGAGCAAGTGACGACAGTCGCCGTTTACTCGCGGGCCGTCCGTTAGTCCTTGGCCTCGTCGGCGCGGGCGAGCTTGAACAGTTGCGCCCACGAGGGCACATCGGGCCGCCGACGCAGCAGGGCGCGGCGCTCGCGCTCGGTCATGCCGCCCCACACGCCGTACTCGGTGCGGTTGTCCAGGGCGTCCGCGAGGCATTCGGCGACCACCGGACACCGCTGGCAGATCACCTTGGCGGACTGCTGCGCAGCCCCCTTGGCGAAGAGCTCGTCCGGGGACGCCCCCGTGCGGCATACAGCGCGCGCCGCCCAGTTGTCGTCCCAGGTCGCCTTCTCCGGCATCACAGCAGTCATGTTCTCGCTCTCGACCTTCCCCGCCCGTTTGTCACGCCCCCGCGTGTGTCTTGGGTCACCATACTGATCCCGAGCCCGAGTAGCCAGATGCTCGGGGGACTACTTCTGGCTAGTCATTTGGAACTATACGGGCGGAGTTGGTCGGTCGTCTATGATGCTGCGCCTGCGGCGCCGGGACAGCCCACGGGCGGCATACCACCGTGGAATTCAGGGGATGACAGTTTCGGCGGTTACCCTGCGTCGCATGCGTGTTGCGTCCCGCCTCGGCTCTGTCTTCAGCCTGCTCGGCGCCTTCGTGGCCACCGCCGTGGCGATGGGGTTGATCGTGGCGTGCCTCTTCCTGCCGGCGATCGGCGCCGCGGGTCAGGCGACCAACGGCGGGGTGAAGCTGTTCAACGACATGCCGGGGTCGTTCGCGATGAACCCGCTTGCGCAGCAGTCGCGCATCCTGGCCTCCGACGGTTCGGTGCTGGCGACGCCGTTCAACCAGAACCGCATCGTCGTGCCGTTCAACAAGATCTCCGACTACATGAAGCACGCGCAGGTCGCGATCGAGGACGAGCGCTTCTACGAGCACGGTGCCCTGGACTCCAGGGGCCTGTTCCGCGCCATCGGCTCCAACATCTTCAGCAACGGCACGCAGGGCGCCTCCACGCTCACCCAGCAGTACGTCAAGATCGCCATCCAGAACCAGGCGATCAACGCCGGCAACACCGAGAAGGCCAAGCGGGCCGTCAGCCGCACCGGCATGGAGGGCTACGTCCGCAAGCTGCAGCAGCTGAAGTACGCGGTCTCGCTGGAGCAGAAGTACACCAAGGACCAGATCCTCGACGGCTACCTCAACCTCGTCTACTACGGCGGTCAGGCGTATGGCGTGGAAGCAGCCGCGCGACAGTACTTCGGCGTGCACGCCTCCGAGCTCAACCTGCCGCAGTCGGCGCTGCTGGCCGGCGTGGTCAACGAACCGGGCAACCTCGACCCGTTCACCAACGCCAAGGGCGCCGTCGCCCGCCGCAATGTCGTGCTGACCAAGATGTACCAGCAGAAGATGATCACGCGCGACCAGATGATCAAGGCGCAGAACACCAAGCTCAAGCTCAACCCACACCCGGTGCAGTCCAACAGTTGCGCCAACTCCAAGTACGCCTACTTCTGCTACTACGTCATCGACTGGCTGCAGACCCAGCCGGCCCTGGGCAAGAACCCGAAGGAACGGATGGCGACGCTGGAGAGCGGCGGCCTGACGATCCAGACCAGCTTCAGCCCGAAGATGGCCGACATCATCGACAAGCAGATCCGCGCCAAGGTGCCGCAGGGCAACAGCGAAGGCATCGACTCGGCCGGCGTGATCGTGCAGCCGGGCACCGGCCTGGTGCTCGCCAGCGGCCAGAACACCAGCTACTCCAACGCCGGTGGCAGCGGCAAGAGCGCCTCGGACTTCACCGTGTCGGGTGAGGGCTACGCCTACGGGTCGACCGCGAAGATCTTCGCGGTGATCACCGCCTTGGAGAACGGCTGGTCCCCGGACAAGAAGATCCAGGTGCCGGTCTACGACACCACCTCCGCGGCCGGTGCGCCGGCACACGCCTTCACCCACCAGGACTTCCCCGCCGGTTGTGGCCTCGGCCGCGGCGAGAAGTGGGTGCTGCCCAACGACAAGCCGTACCCGAAGGCCGGCTCCTACATGTCGCTGACGGACGCCACGGCGCAGTCGGTCAACACCGTCTTCGCGACCATGGTCAGCCAGCTCGGCGCCTGCAACGTGCTGAAGACGACCGACAAGTTCGGCGTGCAGAGTGGCACCGGGACGACGATCAAGGCGACGCCGGCGTCGATCACCCTCGGCACCTCGAACGTCACCCCGGTGGATCTGGCCAACGCCTACGCGACCGTGGCCTCCGGTGGCATGTACTGCCCGCCGCACCCGGTCGTGTCGATCAAGAACGGCAACGGCAAGAAGCTGAAGCTGTCCGGCATCAAGTGCAAGCGGATCATCAGCAAGAAGGTCGCCGCGGAGACGAGCAAGATCTTCGAGTCGGTGCTCACCGACCCCCGCGGCACCACCCACGGCGACATCCTGCTGGCCGGCGACCGGCAGGCCGCCGGTAAGACCGGCACCGAGGACGGATCGGCCAACATCTGGTTCGTCGGCTACACCCCACAGATGGCGACGGCGGTGTGGGTGGGCCACCACCAGGCGCCGAAGTACATGAAGGACATCACCCTCGCCGGCCACTTCTACAAGGGTTATGTCTTCGCCGGTGACCTGGCCGCGCCGATCTGGAAGAACATCATGGATCAGGCGCTCAAGGGCCAGCCGATCGAATACTTCATGAAGCCGGACGGCACGACGCCGAAGAGTTCGCCCTCGCCCACGACGAGCGAGACGACCACGACGTCGAACCCGCCGACCTACTACCCGCCGCCCGCGACGACGCAGACCTACCAGCCGCCGTCGACGACCCAGGCGCCGCCGCCGTCCTCGACGACGCAACCGCCGCCGGCCACCACGACGACCACGCAGCCGCCCAAGACGACCGAACCGCCGAAGCAGACCGGACCGCCCCGGCACACCGGCGGCCCGCCGTCGAAGAAATAGGCGCGCCGCGCTGGTCGAGTAGCGGAGGAGCGAAGCGGGGGAGCGTATCGAGACCCGAGGCGCGGTTACTGCGGGAGTCTCCTCCCGTACCGACTCAGCCCTGCAACGCCCGCTTCACCGCGGCGGCGACACGGCCACCCTCGGCGCGGCCGGCCACCTTGGGCTGCACGGCCTTCATGACCTGACCCATGCCCGCCATACCCTGCACCCCGGTGTCCTCGATGGCCTGGCTGACGAGAGTGGCCAGGTCGTCGTCGCTCAGCTGGCGGGGAAGGTATTCCTCGAGCACCGCCAGCTCGGCGCGTTCGTTCTCCGCGAGCTCGGTGCGGCCGGCGCCGTCATACGCCTCGGCCGCCTCGCGGCGCTTCTTGGCCTCCTTGGCGATCACCTGCTGCACCTCGTCGTCGGTCAGCTCCTTGGCTTCCTTGCCGGCGACCTCGGCATTGGTGATGGCCGCCATCGCCATCCGCAGGGTCGAGGTGCGGACCTGGTCCCGGGCGCGGAGGGCTGCGGTCATGTCCTCGCGGAGGCTCTGCTTGCTCGTCATACGATCCAGTCTCCCACCGCACATAATGGACACCTCATGCATGCACTCACCAAGACCTCGACCGCCATCGCCGGTGCCGGACTCGGCACGCTCGCGTGGGCGTCGCTGGTCGAACGCCACCTCTACACACTGCGACGCTTCACCGTCCCGGTGCTGCAGCCAGGTGCTCGTCCCCTGCGGGTGCTGCACCTGAGCGACCTGCACCTGGTGCCGCGGCAGGAGCGGCGCATCCAATGGGTGCGCGGGCTGGCCGCACTGGAGCCGGACTTCGTCGTCAACACCGGTGACAACTGCTCCGACCTGCACGCGGTGCCGGCGGTGCTGGACGCCATGGAGCCGCTGCTGCGCTTCCCCGGCGCGTTCGTGCTCGGCTCGAACGACTACTACGCACCCATGCCGAAGAATCCGCTGAAGTATGTCGGCCTCGGCGACCCGCATCGTCGCGGCGCCGAGATGCGGGTGCCCGACCTGCCGGTGCAGGACCTGGTTGACGGGTTCACCGGCGGCGGCTGGACCGACTTGGACAACGTGCGCACGATGCTGGAGATCGCCGGCCAACCGGTCGAGTTCGTCGGCGTGGACGACCCGCACATCGAGCAGGACGATTATCCGTCGGTCGCGGGACGGGCTGCCTCGGACGTGGTCGCGACGGTGGGGGTGGTGCATGCGCCATACGTCCGGGTGCTCGATCCGATGACGGCCGACGGTGCTCGGCTGGTGCTCGCCGGCCACACGCACGGCGGCCAGGTGTGTGTACCGTTCTATGGAGCGCTGACCACCAACTGCGACCTGGACAACGCTCGCGCCAAAGGGGTTTCGCGGTGGTGGCCGGGGGCGTCGGGGCACCCGGACGCGGACGCACCCGACGACGCGGCGTGGTTGGAGGTGTCGGCGGGGCTGGGACACAACAAATTCAACCCGGTCCGGTTGGCCTGTCGACCGGAGGCGACGCTGCTGACTCTGGTGCCGCGCTGATGCGTTGCTGGTTGAGTAGGGCGAGGAACGAGCCCGTATCGAAACCGTCGCTGTGACCTATACCAAACACGGCGCGTCGCCGCGCGCAACCGCCTGGGAGGCGGCCGGGCTCGACTGGCTGCGCTTCGACGACGGTGCCGCGGTGGTCGGCGTTACTGCGGTGGACGGCGAATCGCTGGTACTGCAACGACTTTCACCGGTGACACCCACAGCTGCAGACGCGGAGGACTTCGGCCGGGCACTCGCCACGACGCACGCGGCGGGTGCATCCGCGTATGGCGTGGGACCGGACGGCTGGGCAGGCGACGGCTACCAGGGTCCGGCCAACGACCTGCTGCCGTTGCCGCTGCGCCCCTACCGGTCGTGGGGTGCGATGTATGCCGACCTGTGCGTCGAGCCACTTCTGGACCACCTGGCTGGTCGAGCAACTCCTGGAGAAGTGGCACGGGGGAAGTCGCGTATCGAGACCGAGACCGAGTCACTGGCAGGCCCGGTGCTGCGCCGCCTGCGCGGCGGCGAGTTCGACGAATCGTGCGCCGCTCCGGCGCGATTGCACGGTGACCTGTGGTCCGGCAACGTCATCTGGACCGCCGGCGGTGCGGTGCTGATCGATCCGGCGGCACACGGCGGACATCCGGAGTCCGATCTCGCGGCCCTGTCGCTCTTCGGAGCGCCGCATCTGCAGCGGATCCTGGCGTCATACGAGGAAGTGGCGCCGTGGGCCGATGGTCGGCGCGAGCGGGTGCCGTTGTTACAGCTGCACCTCGTGCTGCTGCATGCCGTGCTCTTCGGCGGCGGGTATGTCGAGCAGGCCCAGCGCATCCTGCGCCACTACGACTGACGCGATCCGCGGAGCGGTGAGGTCTCGCGCACCCACGCCGGGTCGAGTAGTCGCGAGGTACGACCGGCTCGCTGATCGAGTAGTCCGAGGAACGACCGGGCTCGCTGATCGAGTAGTCCGAGGAACGACCCGGCTCGCTGATCGAGTAGTCGCGAGGTACGAGCGACGTATCGAGATCCGAACAGCACCGCGCGTTACGGACCCGATTGGGCGAAACGCCAGCACTGCTTGTATCGTTGCATCTCGCTGCGCGCATCCGCTGGGTGCACGCGGCATGCCACGGGGTGTGGCGCAGCTTGGTAGCGCGCTTCGTTCGGGACGAAGAGGTCGCAGGTTCAAATCCTGTCACCCCGACACATGAAGACCGCCGACATGATCGGCGGTCTTTTCTCATCGATCTCCGGTTGTTCGTCGGCCCGCCGGTCACCGTAAGGCGATGCGAAGCCAGCACACCACAGGTTGCACCCAGCCACCCTCACGTCGGCACAATGTGGGCATGTCTGCCGAGCACCTTGCGACCTCCCCTCCCGGTGACACCGCGGCGGGCACCCTGATCGATCGACGACGGGTGGCCGAGCTCGAGGCGTATGACGTCATCGGCCGCGAGGCTCCTGCAGAGCTGTTCGAGCTGGCGCATCTGGCCGCCGTGGTGTGCTCGGTGCCGAGTGCGGCCATCAACCTGATCGACGGTGCGCAACAACACAGCGTGGCGACCTACGGCATACCGGTTTCGGTGTGCACCCGCGACGACTCGATGTGCGCGATCGCGCTGCACGAGACCGACACCGTGGTGCTGCAGGATGCCCGCACGGATGAACGGTTCGCCGACAATCCCTTCGTCACGGGCGCTCTGGGCCAGGTGCGGTTCTACGCCGCCAGCCAGCTGCGCACTCCGAACGGCGTGACGATCGGGACGTTGTGCGTCTTCGACACCCGGGCGCACCCGCTCGAGCCGGCCCAGGGCGACGCACTCGACACGCTCGCCCGGCAGGTGATGGAGGTGCTGGAACTGCGACGCCGCACCGCCGAGCTGGAGGTCCTGCTCGCCGAGCTGGACGCGGCCCGGTCCGAGCTGCGGCGGTCCAACGAGCAACTCGGCGGCTTCGCGCACCAGGTCAGCCACGACCTGCGCAACCCGCTCACCGCGATCATCGGCTATCTCGAAGCGCTGGACGACGACCCGGCCATCGCCACTCAGCCCGCGCTCGCGGCGATGGTCGCGCGGGCCCGGCGTGCCAGCGGACGGATGAACGACCAGATGACCGAGCTGCTCGACTACGCGCAGGTCGGCGGCGTGCTCGGCAACACCACGGTGGACCTCCGGTCCGTCGTCGAGTCGGTCCGCGAAGACCTGGTCGAACTCATCCAGCGCCGCGAGGTGGACCTCACCGTGCACGAGCTGCCGAGTGTGCAGGGCGACCGTGTGCAACTGCACTCGCTCGTCCTGAACCTGGTCACCAATGCCATCAAGTACACGCCACCGCACCGGGCGTGCCCGGTCGACATCAGCGGCACGCTGCGTGACGACGTCGTCCGGGTCGAGGTCGCGGACCGTGGGATCGGTGTCGCACCGGACCAACAGGAGCAGGTCTTCGAGCTCTACGCCCGCTCGCGGCAGCTCGACGTCGAGGGGCACGGCATCGGCCTGGCGACCTGTCGCCGCATTGTCGAGGCCCATGGCGGCACCATCGGACTCGAGCCACGTCCCGGCGGAGGCACCATCGCCTGGTTCGAGCTGCCGACCGGCGCCTGAGCCGGGACGGCAGCCACGGACACCGCACCCGGTGTGCCGCACCGGAGCAGAATGAGCGCATGGATGCGAACGAACTGCGCGCGGCCCAAGCACCGCTGAAGGAGCGCTACCGGCAGTCCGCCGCGGACGCACTGACGCCGATCGCCGCGACCGGAGACGGCACCGGCCCGGCGCCGTCGTTCTCGGTGCGGCAGACCGGCTCCACCACCCAGGCGGGGCTGCACCGTGCCGCCGGCGGCGATGGTACCGACGCCTGCTCCGGCGACATGCTGCTGGAAGCAGTGCTGGCCTGCGCCGGCGTCACGCTGCGCGCCGTGGCGCTCGCCTCCGGTGTGGAGCTGCGGGCGGTGCACGGTCGCGCGGACGCCGCCTTCGACGCTCGCGGGACGCTCGGCGTGGACCGGACGGTCCCGGTCGGCATACAGGGGCTGGCGCTGGAGTTCACCGCCGACACCGACGCGACCGACGCGCAACTCGAGCGCCTCGGCCAGCTGACCGAGCGCTACTGCGTCGTGGGTCGGTCGCTCGCCGACCCGCCGTCGATCACGGTGCGGCGGGACGCCTGCGCTCACTGACCAGCTCGACGATGCCGATGACCAGCGCGGCCGCCACGAAAGCGGCCACCACGAGCAATCCGTGCCGCAGCGCCTGCAGGAAGTCCGGCCTGCCATGGGCGGAGTTGAGCACGCCGAAGAAGACGCTGCCGGTGATGGCGATGCCGGCGGCCGAGCCGACCCGCTGACCCGTCTGCAGCACACCGCCAGCCGCACCCGCCTGCGCCACCGGCACCTCCGACACGGTCAAGGTGATGTTCGGTGAGATGACCATCCCGCCACCGATCCCGGCCACGAACAGCGGTGCCGCGGCGGCGAATCCGAACTTCGCACTGGTCACGAAGTGCGCCGCGGCGAAGACGCCCAGCACACCGACCAGCACCACGAACGTGCCGATCACCACCAGCAGCCTGCCCACCCGCGTCACCAGCCGGCCGCTCACCGCGGCAGAGAGCGCCGAGCCGATGGCGAACGGCAGGCCGGCCACTCCCGACAACAAGGCCGAGTAGCCCAGCCCCTCCTGCACCGCCAGCGAGAAGATGAAGAAGATCCCGGTGAAACCGGCGAAATAGACCATGCCCAGCAGGGACCCGTTGCGGTAACTGGCCAGGGCGAAGAGTCGCAGGTCGACCTCCGGCTCCCGGCCCCGTCGCAGGTAACGCAGCTCCCACCGGATGAACAGCGCCAGCAGCACCGCAGCGGCCGGGAACATCAGCAGCCGCCATACCGAATGCCATTGCTGTTGCTCGATGAACGGGAAGATCAGCAGCAGCACCGTCAGCCCGAGCAGCACGACGCCGACCGGGTCGAGGTCGTGCCGGTGCGGGCTCGTGGACGAGCGGGTCCGGGGCAGATAGCGCCGCGCTAAGAGCAGCGCGAACGCGCCGATCGGCAGGTTGACGAAGAACACGTAACGCCAGCCGTCGTGGGTGCCGAACGCTTGGATCAGCAGCCCGCCGGTGACCGGCCCGATCGCGGTCGAGATGCCGACGACCGCACCGAACAGCCCGAACGCCTGACCGCGTTCGGCACCGCGGAAGAGTTGCTGGATCAGCCCGTTGATCTGTGGGGTGACCAGACCGCCGGCGAAGCCCTGGATCAGCCGCGCGCCGATCAGCATCGGCGCGCTGACCGCGAATCCGCACAGGGCACTGGCCAGCACGAACAGCGTCACGCCGACCATGAACATCGACCGGCGGCCGCGCACGTCGCCGATCCGGCCCGCGGGCACCAGCAGCAAGCCGAAGGTGAGCGCGTAGCCGGAGACGATCCAGGACAGCGAGTTCTCCCCGGCTCCGAGGCCGGTGCGGATGCTCGGCAGCGCCACGTTGACGATGCTCACGTCGAGCAACGTCATGAACCCCGCGGCCAGGCAGACGGCCAGCGCCTTCCAGCGGTTCGGGTCCGGCTCGTCGGTATGCCGCTGTGGTTCCTCGGTGGCGGGTTCGCTCACTGCTTGTTCGCCGAGACCCGGATCAGCTTGCGGTTGGCGAACTCCTGCATGCCGTCCGCGGCGAGTTCCCGCCCGTAGCCGGAGTTCTTCACCCCGCCGAAGGGCAGCCCCGGCATGGTCGTCCCGTGCTCGTTGACGTAGGCCATCCCGACGTCGAGTCGGGCCGCGATGTCGGCCGCCTTGTCGGGGTCGTCGCTCCACACCGACCCGGACAACCCGAAGGAGGAGCTGTTGGCGATCTGCAGCGCCTCGTCGACATCGGTCATCCGGTAGATCATCCCGACCGGTCCGAAGAGTTCCTCGTCCCAAGCTCGCATCTGCGGCGTGAGGTCGGTCAGCACCGTCGGTGCGTAAAACGCTCCGGGGCCGTCCAGCTGCCGGCCGCCGGCGCGCACGGTGGCACCCTTGTCGACGGCGTCCTGCACCTGCTCGTCCAGCAGGTCGCGTGCGTCCCTGGACGACATCGGGCCGACGCGGGTGGCCGCGTCGGTGGGGTCACCGACCGTCGAGTTGCGGAACTCCGCGGCGAACGCGTCCACGAACTCGTCGTAGATCTCGTCGGCGACGAACATCCGCTTCGGTGAGTTGCACGCCTGACCGCAGTTGGAGAGCCGAGCGCGCGCAGCCACCTTCGCCATCGTGCCGACGTCCGAGGAGTCCAGGACGAGCATGGCGTCGGACCCGCCGAGCTCCAGCACCGACTTGGTGAGGTTCTTGCCCGCTTCCTGGGCGACTGCCGCGCCGGCGCGCTCACTGCCGGTGAGCGAGACGCCGCGGACCCGCGGATCGGCGATGACATCGGCGATGAGCTCGTTGGAGGCGTAGACGTTGACGTAGCCGCCGTCGAGCAGTCCCGCGTCGCGCAGCACGTCCTGCATCAACTGCGCCGAGGCGGCGCAGATCGGTGCGTGCTTCAGCAGCATCGTGTTGCCCAGCATCAGGTTCGGCGCAGCGAACCGGGCCACCTGGTAGTAGGGGTAGTTCCACGGCATGATGCCGACCAGCACCCCCACCGGCTCGCGCCGTACGACGCTGCGCAGCGCACCCTGCGGGTCCAGCTGCTGCTCCTCCAGCAGCTGCGGGCCGTGTTCGGCATACCACCGGTAGATGGACGCGGACAGAGCCACCTCGCCCTGCCCCTGGCGCAGCGGCTTGCCCATCTCGACGGCGATCGCGCGCGCCAACTCCTCGGATCGTTCCTCGTAGAGATCGGCCGTGCGGCTCAGCACGGCCGCCCGGTCGGCCGGGTCCACCGCGCGCCACTGCTCGTATGCCGCCTGCGCCCTCGCCACGGCGTCCATCGCTCCCTGCAGGTCGAGCTCGTCGAAGGTCCTCTCGACCTCGCCCGTGGTGGGGTTCTCGGTGCGGTAGCTCTGCATGTCGTGCACTCCTTCGATCGACGGAAGTCACCGGCTCCCGATGCCTTGCGGCGGGCGGCCGGACCTCGGGCGCATCCGTAGCGGGCGCCGTTGATCACCGTCTCACGCCGCCGCCGATCGGCCGGAACCCGCCCGAGCCGGTGGTGATGGCGGACAGTGTCACTCCGTGCGGCGCCACCGGCGGACCGGCCGGCGCACGGCCGCCGAGACCGCACCGCGGGCCGCCCGCCAGGCCGCACCGACGGCCTGCGCCCACCTGCTCAGCAAGCGGCTGGTCGCCCCGCGCAGATCGAGCGGTCCGGTCCGGCCGAAACACCAGCCGGCGAAGAACGCCGCCAGGGCCGCTCCGACCACGGACACCACCCACGCCGAGTGGTCGGCGAAGGCGAACGCGCCGGCGACCACGACCAGGCACAGCCCGCCGAGTACGAGCCGACGGCGCACCGGCAGGCGTCCGCTCATCCGCGCGGCGAATCCGGGATCGCTGCCGGACAGCGATTCCTCGATCTGGTGGATCTCCCGCTCTTCGTGCGGTGTCAGGGCCATTGCGCGCACACTCCTCGGACGACAGTCCCGGATTACCCCTCACGGCCGTCGCCGAATCGCCCCGTCACCCGCCGATCCGGGGTGAGATTGCAGCCCTGTGACGGGTGTGGCTGCGGACACCACTGTGGTGGTCACCCGGGTCAGCGCCGGCCGCCGCGGCGTGGACCCGAAACCGAAACGCGGCGGCGGCTCGACCTGCGCGAGACCACCCAAGGTGCGCCCTTCCCAGGAGGCGGTCAGCGCGGTCACCGCGTGGACGTCGTGGGCCCCGTAGAACTCGTGCCGTCCGCCGCCCGCGGTGCCGTGAGTCCGCACGCCGGGCAACAGAATCCGCGCGATCGGGTCGCACAGCCGGCTGAACCAGGTCTGCCCGGTGATGCCCTGCGGGAGCGCATGCAACGACCAGCCGATCGACGTACGCCGGCCGATGCGCGCGTCGAGAGTCAGTGGTCCCGCCGAGGCGCTCAGCCGGCGCTGGGATCGGTCCACCACGACCGGCACCACGCGCACCTCGTCGAAGCCGTAGGTGGCAGCGACATACTCGGCGATCGGGTACGTCGGCGCCAGCAACATCCGGTGGCCGTCCGCGCGCTCGATCATCACGTCGGCGAAACGCCCGTATGGCGAACGCGCCCAGTTGCCCACGACGATCCGGGTGCCTTCCCCGGTGCCGACGCCGAGGATCTCGCCGACGAAGCGATCCGCGCTGCGTGCGCGACGCCTGCGCGTCATACCGACCGCCATACCAACCGCCCTCAGCCTCGGGTCATGCCTGCCGACCACCGTAATCCGCCGCGTGCGCCCCGCCGGCGGCCGGACGACCGACAGGTTCCACGGTCACGCGCGCGGGGTAACGTCGCGCCATGGACATTACCGAGATCATTCAGCAGCAGCACGACGAGCAGCGGCGTGGCTTCGCCATGTTGGAGGAGTGGCCGCGGGATGACACCGAGGGCCTGGCCGCGATGTGGCGCCGGCTCGCCATCCTGCTGGAGAACCACGCCGAGGCGGAGGAGCGCTACTTCTATCCCGAGCTGCTCAAGCTCGGCACCGGAGCGGCCGACGCGCCCGACGCCGAGGACGAGACCGACGACGCGATCCACGACCACAACAACATCCGCAAGGCCATCCGCAAAGCGGACCGTGCCAAGACCGGCACCGCCGAGTGGTGGACCGCGGTCACCGACTGCAACGTCTACAACAGCCGGCACATGGGCGAGGAGGAACGCCAGGACCTCGCGGACTTCCGCCAGCAGGCCAGCCTGCAGTTGCGTCACGACATCGCGATCAACTTCCTGCGGCTGGAGGCGATGAACGCCTCCTCCGGTCTGAAGCCGGTCGACAAGGACGCCGACGACTACGTGCAGGAGCACGAGAAGGACGGCACCCCGTCCGAGGACGAGAAGTCACCCGGCCCGACCCGTCACTCCGAGACGGCCAGCGACGCCGCCTCCGAGTGATCCCGGCGCACTGCATCGCACGCCAGCCCGGTCGATCCGTCGACCGGACCGGCGTCGTTCGTCGTCGTGCGAGTTGCCGCGCTCACTCCCCCGTCGGCCAGTCGACCGCGGCCGCAGTGGCGGGCAGCGACCGCGCCGAGTGGTCCGCGGCGCGGGCGATGATCGAGCCGATGAGCGTGCCGACGGCAATGGCCAGGAACGCCGAGAGCGCCGTGAGCAGAGATCTGCTCGTCCCGCTGCCCACTTCGATCTGCGAGGCGTTGAGCAGTCCGAAGGACCCGGGCGCGACGATGAGGAAGGCCGGCACATAGGTCACCCGCCATACCGGCCCGCGGGGCAGCCAGGAGACGACGATCGCCGCGACCATCGCGGCGAGGGCACCGAGGAAGCCGCCCACCTCCGGGTTGTAGACGATCTCCAGCGGCACCTGCGTCCCGCCTGCGGCGGCCATCACGACCGCGATCGCCACCGCGTGCTCGAGCGGCATGAAGAAATGGATCAGCAGACCGACCATGCAGACGGCGATGCCGGCGACGGCGGCCCACCAGGCCGGGTGGGCGGCCGCACTGTTGGTCAGCGAGTTCGCCGGCGTCCGGGTCAGCGCCGCGGCCGCGACCACACCGGACATGAACAGTGCGATCTGCACCCCGCCGGAGACCAGGCGGGAAGTGCCCGCGGCCGCGGCACCGGAGGCGATCTCGGTCAGCCCGATGACGATCGCGCTGCCGGGCAGCAGCACCGCGATGGCCGCGACGATGAGCCGCAACGGGCCGTCCACCCACCCGGCGTGGAAGGCGCCCAGCACGATCAGCGAGGTGCCGAACGCGGATGCGACCGGCAACAGCCGCGCCAGCGAACGCCAGCGTCGCGTCAGCATCGTCAGCAGCGCCACGGCCAGCGAACATCCTGAGACGACAAGCAGATTCAGCGCCGAGGGTTGGAGCAGCAGACACAGGCCGATGCCGATCGGTATACCGCCCAGGTCGCCGGCCCAGCGCGGCCACCGCGGCGGATTCGCGCGGATCTCGTGCAGCCGCTGCAGCGCCGCGGGGACAGTCAGCTCTCGTGCGCGCAGTGCCGAGATGACGACCAGCACCTCCGAGGTCTGATCCAGCCGCACCGCGGCATCGACCGGCGCGAAGCTGACGCTGTCCATCGGCTCCAGCCCGACGAACAGCCCGGTCGGCAACGCCGCGACGGTGATGTCCGGGCAGCCGATCACCGGGCTGAGCGCGCGCAGTTCGTCCTCCACGTCGCTGGAGGCCGCCCCGCCGCCGAGCAACGCCGCGCCCACTTCGAGCAGCAGACGCTTGCGTTCGTCCTCGCGCGCCGCAGCGGATGGCGCCGGCCCACTCGTCATACTCACGGAACCGATTCCTCTCACCGCGCCTCGGACCGCGGCAACTATAAAGCGTCGCCGATGACAGGATGTGCCCATGACCTCCAACCCGCCCGCCGCCTGGCATCCGGACCCGGCCGGCACCCACCGCCTGCGCTGGTGGGACGGCCAGCAGTGGACCGAGCACTACCAGCCGATGCCGCCGCCGCAGCAGGTGCCGCAGCAAACCCAGCAGCAGGAGCAGCCGCAGTCGGCGCGCGGTCAGCACACCGGCTTCACCCAGGGGTATGGCGACCAGAGCTTCGGCGGTGCCGTCAACGCCCCGGTCGGCCACAGCGTCGCCGGCGACCGCAACGTCTTCACCGAGCACACCCTGGTGGTCAGCCAGAAGCGCAAGCTGATCGAGCTGACCAACGAATACCTGGTCTACGGACAGGACGGAGCCGAGATCGGCGCCGTCGTCGAGGTCGGGCAGAGCAACGCCCGCAAGGCGCTGCGCTTCCTCACCAACGTCGATCAGTTCCTCACCCACCGGCTGGAGATCCGGGACACCCGCGGCCGGCCGTTGCTGCTGCTGACCCGCCCCGGCAAGGTCTTCAAGTCCACGATCGTGGTCGAACGCCCGGGTGGCGGCGAGATCGGCCGACTGGTCCAGCAGAACATGTTCGGCAAGATCCGCTTCGGCCTGCAGGTCGACGGCAAGGACGTCGGCACCCTCAATGCGGAGAACTGGCGCGCCTGGAACTTCGCGCTGCTGGACTCCACCGGCTTCGAGGTCGGGCGCATCACCAAGACGTGGGAGGGACTGCTCACCACGATGTTCACCACCGCGGACAACTACGTCGTGCACATCCGCCCGGAGCTGACCGATCCGTTGCGGTCGCTGGCGATCGCCGCCGCGCTGACCGTCGACACCGCCCTCAAGCAGGACGAGCGCTGAGCATGACGCCGACCGTCCTGGTGATCCAGCCCGGTGACGACGACCCGCTGGGCCGGTTCACCGGCTGGTTCGCCGAGCAGGGCATCGCCATACAGACCGTGCGGCCGTATGCCGAGGAGCCCGTCCCGGCACAGATCGCCGCCGACGGCCTGATCGTGCTCGGCGGCGAGATGAGCTCCAACGACACCGCCACCTACCCCTGGCTGGAGGACATCCGCGGGTTGTTGCGGGATGCGGTCGGCCGCGACATACCCACCCTCGGGATCTGCCTCGGTGGTCAGCTGCTGGCCCAGGCACTCGGCGGCACGGTCGTGCGCGGCGCCCACGGCACCGAGTCGGGCCTGGTCACCGTGACCGTGACCGACGCGGCATCGGACGACGTGCTGTTCGACGGAGTCGGCCCGCACTTCCCGGTCGCCTCCATGCACGGCGACGCCGTCGACACGCTTCCCGCCGGCTCGACGTTGCTGGGCACCGGCGACGTCTATCCGCACCAGGTGTTCCGGGCGGCACCGCACGCCTGGGGTGTGCAGTTCCATCCCGAGATCGGTCCGGACACGTATGCCGCATGGGCGCACGCCTTCCACAGCGATGACACCGCGGAACGAGCCCGCGTCATGCAGGGCATCGACGACCTGACGGCCGCCGACGACGCGGTGCGGCACACGTCGGCGCTGCTCGCCGGGCGCTTCGCCGCGCTGGTCACGGCGGGCAGGCGCTGACCGCCGGTGACCCGCTGATAAGGCGACTGCGCCCACCGGACCACCGGCGTGCCCGCAGTGGCTAACGTCGTCAGCATGCTCATCGCCAAGGACGCGGCCCAGTTGTCGCACGCCGGCAACACCCAACTCGCCCTGGCGGCACTGGCCGGCATCGCCGCCGTCGTGCTGCTGATCGTCGTGGTGAAGCTGCACCCGTTCATCTCGCTGATCCTCGGATCCGCGGTGGTCGCCCTGGTGGCGTGGGTGCCGGCGGCCGAGGCCGTCACCAGCTTCACCAGCGGCGCGATCAACCCCAACGGCGGCTTCGGAGGGACCGCCGGATCGGTGGCGTTGCTGATCGCCCTCGGCGCCATGCTCGGCCAGATCCTTGTCGACTCCGGCGGAGCGGGCGTGGTGGTCGACACCATCAGCGACACCTTCAGTGGGTCCGCCCTGCCATGGGGTATGGCGCTGATGGCCGCGCTCATCGGTCTGCCCATGTTCTTCGAGATCGGCGTCGTGGTGCTGGTGCCGATCGTGCTGATGGTGGCCCGTCACACCGGTCAACGGCTGATGTTGGTCGGCATACCCGCGCTGGCCGGTCTGTCCATCCTGCACGGGCTCGTGCCGCCGCACCCCGGACCGGAGACGGCCATCGCGTCGCTGCACGCCGACACCGGCCGCACGCTGATCTTCGGCCTCATCGTCGCCGTGCCCACGCTGGTGATCTGCGGTCCGTTGCTGGCCCGGGTGCTCGACCGGCTGGTGCCCATCGAGCACCCCGTGCTGCCGGGCGGCGCCCGGGGATCGGGCGGCGCCGGCCAGGACATCGACGAGAAGTCGGGTCCGGGACGCAAGCCCACGTTCGGCCGGTCGATCGCGATGCTGGTGCTGCCGGTCTGCCTGATGCTGCCGGCGGCGATCATCAACATCGCGGTGTCCGATGAGAACAACCGCGCCCGCCAGGTCCTCGACGTGATCGGCACTCCGTCGGTCGCGCTGGTGATCACGGTCGTGGCGGCATACTTCGTGCTCGGCCTGGGGTCGGGTATGTCGCGCAGCCAGGCCAGCGACTCCCTCGGCAACGGACTGCCCGGCATCGCGGGCATCATGCTGATCGTCGCGGCGGGCGGCGGCTTCAAGCAGGTGCTGGTCGACTCCGGTGTCGGCAACGTCATCGCCGACTGGGCCAACGGCAAGAACATCAGTGTGCTGCTGCTCGGCTGGCTGGTCGCGGTGGGCATCCGGCTGGCGACCGGGTCGGCCACGGTCGCGACGGTCACCGCGGCGGGCATCGTTAGCGGCCTGGCGGCCGACCTGTCACCCAACCACCTGGCGCTGCTGGTGCTCGCGATCGGCTGCGGCTCGTTGTTCTTCTCGCACGTCAACGATGCGGGCTTCTGGCTGGTCAAGGAATACTTCGGGATGACGGTCGGTCAGACGATCCGTTCGTGGTCGTTGATGGAGACCGCGATCTCGGTGGTGGGCTTCGTGTTCGTGATGATCCTGAGCACCTTCACCTGACCTGTGCCCGGTCAGTCCCGGGCGAGCCGGTAACGGTGCTCGGGCCGGCCGGCGGAGCCGTAGCGCAACTGCAGCTTGACGATCCCGTGCTGCTCCAAATAGCTCAGGTAGCGCTGGGCGGTGGCCCGGCTGACACCGATGCGCTGTGCGACCTCGGTCGCCGACAGGTCGGCACCGGCGTCGCGGACCGCCCGGAGTACCGACTCGAGGGTGGCCGCCGAATGCCCCTTGGGCGGCAGCGCCGCAGCCGTCGCGGTGGGACGCAGCATCCCGAAGAGTTCGTCGACATCGGACTGCCGGGCGTGGCCGGGCAGTTCGGCCAGGTGCAGCCGCATGCGCTGGTATGCCGTCAGGCGCTCGGTCAACGCACTGAAGCCGAAGGGCTTCACGAGATAGTGCACCGCACCCAGTTGCATGGCATCACGGATCGAGGAGGTGTCACGCGCCGCCGAAATCACCATGACATCAGGTGGTTCCGGCTCGTGACGAAGCGACCTGATCACCTCGAGGCCATTGCCGTCGGGCAGGTAGATGTCCATCAGCACCAGGTCCGGACGTGTCCGACGAGCGGTCGTCAGCGCCTCCTGGGCACCGTGTGCCGTGCCGAGCACCTGGAAGCCCGGGACGCGACTGACCATCGCGGCATGGATGCCCGCGACCCGGAAGTCGTCGTCGACCACCAGCACCCGCAATGCGCCGCCGGTCATCGCGGCACCGCCTCGCGCGCCGGATCCTGCCGCGGCAGCCGCACCCGGAATCGTGCACCGGGACCTTCGGAGACCTCGATGGTTCCGCCCACGCGCGTCACCATGCGCTGGATCAGCGCCAAGCCGAGCCCGCGCCGACGCGACGAGAGGTTGGCCTTGGTGCTGTAGCCGTCCCGGAAGATGTCCTCGCCGGCGCCGGGCGGCAGGCCAGGGCCGTTGTCGGTCACGGTGACCGTCACCAGCCCCGGTTCCTCCACGATCCGGACGACCACCCGCCGCGGTGCGGGAACGGTGGCCAGTGCTTCGAAGGCGTTGTCGATGAGGTTGCCCAGGATTGTCGTCAGTGCCTGCACCTTCTCCGGCGAATCGCCGAGGCAGGTATCCGGATCGAGGACGAACTCGATGCCGTGCTCGCTCGCCTCGGCCGCCTTGCCCAGCAGCAGTCCGACGATCTGATGTGCGCCGATGTGACTGCGCAGCGTGTTGTCCAACTCCGCCGAGGTGCCTTGCACCTCGAGCACGAATTGCAATGCCTCTTGTGGCAATCCGAGTTCCAGCATCCCGGCGACCGCATGCATCCGGTTGGCGAACTCGTGCTGTTGCGCGCGCAGCGAGTCGGTCAGGCCACGCTCGCCGTCCAGCTCCTGCAACAGCCCGGTGACCTCGGTGCGGTCACGTAGCGTGACGACCGCTCCATGCGACGTGCCGCCGATGCTGACCGGCATGCGGTTGATGACCAGGCAGTGATCGTCGGTGAACACGATGTCGTCCGGCCTGGTCGAGCCTCCCGATAACACCTCGCGCAGCCGGCCCTCCGGCATCCGCTCCTCCAGCCGGCTGCCGATCGCGCCGGTCGACAGGTGCAGCAGCCGCTGCGCCTCGTCGTTGACGACGGTCACCCGCCCCTCGGCGTCGAACGCGATCACTCCTTCCCGTATGCCGTGCAGGGTGGCCTCGCGCTCCTGCAGCAACTGTGCGATCTCGTCCAACTCGAGCCCGAACGTCCGGCGCTTGAGGCGCCGCGCCAGCTGCCACGACGCGCACGCCCCGACGAGCAGGGCGATCACGAACCAGACGGCATACGAAGGGAGTTCGTGCCACAGCGCACTGGACACCGAACTCTCCCGGATGCCCGCGGAGACCTCACCGACCATCCGCCCGTCCGGGCCGTACAGCGGCACGCGCCCGTTCGCGGACCGCCCGGTGCTCCCGTTGTCGACGCCGGTGTGCACCTTGCCGTCGACCGTCACGATCTGCTCCGACACCTTCTCGCCGATCAGGGCCGGGTCGGGGTGGGAGTGCCGCACACGGTCCATGTCGATGATGACGACGTATGACGCCTTCGCCTGATGCGCGATTCCGGCCGCGATGGCCTGCACCGCGGCGGCGCAGCCCGGGGCGGGTTTCGCCATACAGCTGCGGACCTGCGGGACGCCCGCGGCCGCCTGCGCGATCGACGCCGCCCGCGTCTCGAACTGGGTGTCCAGATGGCCGCGTTCGGCCCTGGCGAACAGCAGGAACCCGATGACGACGGTGATCGTCAGGATGACCAACTGCGCCACGAAGATCTGGCTGGACAGCCGACGCATTCGGTATCGCATGTGCGCTCATTGTGAGGGCGGCACCTGCCCCAGGCAAGGCGTCGTGGGCTGCGCAGAATGCGCTAAACGCCGATCAATGAGAGCAACGGCGAGCTTCTTGCGCAACCGCGACGTGACCTCGGTCACTTCCTACTGTCGGTCTCCAGTGCGAACGGAAGGAGCACCCATGGCCGACAACCCACCGCTGGACACCTCACCACCCGACGCGGCGGACGCCGCCCGGATCGAGATCACCGGACTCACCAAGCGCTACATCACCCCGACCGGGGAGCCATTCACCGCCATCCGCGACGTGACGTTCACCGTGGAGCCGGGCCAGTTCTGCGCGATCGTCGGACCGACGGGCTGCGGCAAGTCGACCACGCTCGGCCAGGTGTCCGGCCTGGAGAATCCCAGCGGCGGCACGGTGAAGGTCGGCGGCAAGGCGGTGCACGGCATCACCGAGGGCGTCAGCTTCATGTTTCAGTCGGACGCGCTCTTCCCGTGGAAGACCGTCCTCGCCAACGTGATGATCGGTCCCACGCTGGCCGGCAGGACCAAGAAGGAGGCGACCGCGATGGCGCGGGACTGGCTGCGCCGCGTCGGTCTCGCCGGTTTCGAGGACCGCTACCCGCACCAACTGTCCGGCGGTATGCGCAAGCGCGTGGCCATGGCCGCCGCGCTCATCAACGAACCGCGGATCCTGTTGATGGACGAGCCGTTCGGAGCGCTCGACGTGCAGACGAAGGCCATCATGCAGACCGAGCTGCTCGGGTTGTGGGAGCAGTCCCGACCGTCGGTCCTGTTCATCACCCACGACCTCGACGAGGCGGTCGCCCTGGCCGACCGGGTGCTCATCATGACCAGCAGTCCTGGATCGATCAAGCACAGCTTCGAGATCGACCTGCCCCGCCCGCGTGGCGAGGTGCAGGAGATCCGGCACGAAGCACGATTCCTGGAGCTGCAGAACCAGATCTGGGCATCCCTGAAGGACGAGGTCGAGCGTGCCTACGCTCGGACGGCAGGTGCGGCGTGATGGTTGCCACCCGACCGCTCGAGTCGACGTCGGAACTCACCGAAGCAGACATCCAGCAGTCGGCACGGCACGCCCGCCGGAGGCGAGCGCTGCGGGTCTGGGCCGGCCGGATCATTCTGCCGGTGCTGGTGATCGGCGGATGGCAGGTGTGCACCACCACCGGGGTCGTCGACAAGTTCTTCTACGGCCAGCCGTCGATGATCTGGCAGTCCCTGGTGGACCTGTTCACCAAGGGCACCGCCTTCGGCTCCATCTGGTTCAACCTGTGGATCACGATCAAGGAGGCGATCTTCGGTTTCGCGCTCGGCACGGTCAGCGGGATCGTCCTCGGTCTGCTGCTCGGCCAGAACCGCACCCTCTCCGACATCTGCAGTCCCTACATCAAGGCCGTCAACTCGGTGCCGCGGATCATCCTCGGATCGATCTTCGTGGTGGCGTTCGGTCTCGGCATCCTGCCGAAGGTGTTGCTGGCCGCAGTGCTGGTCTTCTTCATCGTGTTCTTCAACGCCTTCCAGGGCGTGCGCGAAGTCGACCCGAACCTCATCGCCAACGTCCGCGTGCTCGGTGCGTCCCCGCTGCAGGTGGCCCGACACGTCACCATCCCGTCCGCCCTCACCTGGATCATCGCCAGTCTGCACACCGCCTTCGGGTTCGCGATCATCGGTGCGCTGGTCGGCGAAGTCCTCGGAGCCCAGGCCGGCATCGGCCTGATCATCGTGCAGGCACAGGGGCACTTCGACCCGAACACCGTCTTCGCCTGCATGCTGCTGATGGCTGCCGTCACCCTCATCGCGGAGTCCCTCATCGCGCTGCTGGAGAAGCGGGTCCTGTCCTGGCGCCCGCCGAGCAAGACCGAATCCCAGGCGATCTGAACCCCGCCCACCTCGGCCACACCCGTTGGACCTCGAAAGGAAATGTCCCATGCTCAAGCAAGCTCTGACCATGACCGCCATCGGCGCCTTCGCCCTCGCCACCGCCGCGTGCGGTAGCGGAAGCGGCGGCAGCAGTGGCTCGACCGCCGCCGGCGGAGGCGGCAACGCCGCAGCCGGCGGCTCGTTGCCCACCGTCAAACTGATGGTCGGTGGCATAGAAAAACATATCAACCAGCCCAATCAGCTCGCCCAGGACCACGGCTGCGACAAGAATAT
>NZ_JBQCGS010000077.1:0-51182 GCF_051955415.1 Flexivirga sp. | reverse complement strand
CACGATCGCGATGTTGTGACCGCCGAAACCGAAAGCGTTGCTCATGCCGGCCAGGTCACCCTCGGGCAACTCGCGGTTGGCGTCGATCACCAGGTCGGCATCGATCTGCGGGTCGACCTCGGTGGTGTTGATCGTCCGCGGCACCTTCCGGTAGTGCAGTGTCTGGGCCAGAATGACCGCCTCGATCGCACCGGCGGCGCCGAGCAGGTGGCCGGTCATCGACTTGGTGCCGGTCAGGCACACGTCGTCCATGGCGGCGCCGAGCGCGCGCTTCAGCGAGATGATCTCCGCGGCGTCACCGACCGGCGTCGACGTCGCATGCGCGTTGACGTGGACGATGTCGGAGGTGCTGAGCCCGGCCGCCTCGATCGCTTCGTTCATGGCACGCGCCTGGCTCGCGCCCTCGGGGTCGCCGGCGGTGATGTGGTAAGCGTCGGCCGACATCCCCAGCCCGGCGAACTCGGCATAGATCGTCGCGCCGCGCGCCGTCGCATGCTCGTAGGACTCCAGGATCACCACACCGGCGCCCTCGCCGAGCAGGAATCCATCCCGGTCCACGGCCCAGGGCCGGGACGCCGCCTGCGGGTCGTCGTTGCGCCGGGACAGCGCCTGGGAGGCGGCGAACCCGGCGATCGGCAGCGGGTGGATGGCCGCTTCGGTGCCGCCGGCGATGGCAACGTCGGCGCGGCCCTCACGGATCATGTTGGCCGCCATACCCATCGACTCGGCGCCGGAGGCGCAGGCCGACACCGCGGTGTGTGCGCCGGCCCGGGCCTTGAACTCCAGGGACACGTTGCCCGACGCCGCGTTGGGCATCAGCATCGGCACGGTCAGCGGGTAGACCCGCCGCGGGCCCTTCTCCTTCAGAACGTCGTACTGCGCGAGCAGCGTGTGAACGCCGCCGATGCCGGTGCCGATGGCGGCCAGCAGCCGCTCGGGTTCGACCTCGGGGGAGCCCGCGTCCGCCCATGCCTCGCGCGCCGCGATCATGGCGTACTGGGCGAACGGGTCGGCCCGGCGGATCTCGACCTTCGAAAGCACCTCGCTCGGGTCCTGCTTCAGGTTGGCGGCGAAGGTGACGGGGAGTTCGTAGCGGTCCAGCCACTCCTGGGGCAGCGGACGGGCGCCGGGCTCACCGGCCAGCAGGGCGTCCCAGGTCTCGGGTGCCGTGCCGCCGACCGGCGTGGTGGCGCCGAGACCGGTGATGACGACGCGCTTGTCTGCGGTCATGAAACTTCTGGCTCCTTGACGAGGCGGGGTGACGAGTGGAGAAGGTATGGCGACAGCGGCCCCACCTGGTGGGTGAGGCCGCTGCCGTCATGCGCAGCAGGCCTCAGGCCTGCGCCTTCTGGATGTAGGAGACGGCGTCGCCGACGGTCGAGAGGTTCTTGACGTCGTCGTCGGGGATGCGCACGCCGAACTTCTCCTCGGCGTTGACGACGATCGTCATCATGGACAGCGAGTCGATGTCGAGGTCCTCGGTGAACGACTTGTCCAGCTGCACGTCGGCAGCGTCGACACCGGTCTCCTCGTTCACGATGTCGGCAAGGCCCTGCAGGATCTCCTGCTCGCTCTGCGCCATGTCTGGTCTCCTTCTTGCGTTGCTGATGGTGGTTTTCACCTTCGGGCTGACCCGGATTGCCCGCCGGATCGCGGGAATTCTCTGGCTTCGACCTTAGCGGGGCGGCTCAGGGAAGTTCGACAACCTGGGCGGCATACACCAGGCCGGCGCCGAAGCCGATCTGCAGCGCGAGTCCGCCGTGCGGCGCCTCTCCCTCGCGCAGCATGCGCTCGGTGGCCAGCGGGATGGACGCCGCGGAGGTGTTGCCGGTCTCGGCGATGTCGCGGGCGACCGGGATGTCCTCGGGCAATTTCAACTGCTTGATCATCGCGTCGATGATCCGCATGTTGGCTTGGTGCGGGATGAACGCGTCGAGGTCGGCGGCGGTGATGCCGGCCTTGTCCAGCGCCTGCTGGGCGACCGGCGCCATACCCCACACGGCCCACCGGAAGACCGACTGGCCGGCCATCGCCATGGTGGAGGCCTCCGCGATGTTCTCGACCTCGAATTTGCTGTAGTCCGGCTCCTCGCCGGTCGCCTCGACGTGCTCCCAGATGCGCCGGATCTCGTCCCAGCCGACGCGCTGCTGGATCGTCGACCACTTGTCGCCCTCCGAACCCCACACGGTCGGGCCGATCCGCGGCACGTCCGACGGGCCGACGACGGCGGCTCCGGCACCGTCGGCCAGGATGAACGAGGTGCCGCGGTCGTGCCGGTAGGTCCACTGCGACAACTTCTCGACGCCGACCACCAGCACGTAGTCGGCGCTGCCGGCACGCACCATGTCGCTGGCCACCGAGATGGCGTAGCAGTAGCCGGCGCACGCCGCGGAGATGTCGAACGCCGGCACGTTGCCCGCACCCAGCCGGGTCGCCAGCAGCGGCGCCGCCGCCGGGGTCTGGAAGGGGTGGCTGATCGTGGCCATCACGATGGCGCCGATCTGGTCGGGCGTGATACCGGCCATCTCCAGCGCCGGACGAGCGGCCTCCTCGGACATGTCCACCACGGACTCGTCCTCGCGGGCGAAGCGGCGGGTCACGATGCCGGACCGCTCGCGGATCCACTGGTCGGAGGAGTCGATCCAGGTGCAGACCTCTTCGTTGGTCACCACGCGCTCGGGGCGGTAACCACCGACGCCGAGGATGCGTGAGTGCCGGTCACCGCCGATGGCGGCGATGGTGCCGGTGTTCTTCGGCTGGACGGTCATAAATCAGCTCCCTTGGGACGTGCCGGTGGTGTGGTTGCTGGGCGCGGGGTCAGCCCGCGTGCTCTCGGATCAGCTCGCGCGCCGCGTCGAGGTCGTCGGGCGTCTTGAGGGCGACCGCCGCGACACCGCGCATGCCGCGCTTGGCCAGGCCGACCAGCGTGCCGGCCGGGGAGAGCTCGATCAGGCCGGTGACACCGAGGTCCAGCATGGTCTGCATGGTGGTGTCCCAGCGCACCGGTCCGGCGACCTGCGTCACCAGCCGGTCGACGAACTCGTTGCCGCTGTCCACCGCGGCACCGTCCCGGTTGGACAGTAGGGTCACCTGCGGGTCCTGCGGGCTGAGCTTCTCGGCCTCGGTGCGCAGGCCGTCGACCGCTCCGGCCATGTGCATGGTGTGGAAGGCGCCGGCGACCTGCAGCGGTATGACGCGGGCCTTCGCCGGCGGGTTGTCCTGCAGAGTGGCCAGTTGCTCCAGGGTGCCGGCAGCGACGATCTGCCCGGCACAGTTGCGGTTGGCCGGGGTCAGCTCGTGCTCGGCGAGGACGGCCAGGACGTCGTCCTCGGATCCGCCCAGCACCGCGTACATGCCGGTGCGCTTGGCGGCTGCGGCGCGCGCCATACCCCGTCCGCGCTCGCGGACGAAGGCCAGCGCGTCGGTCTCGGACAGGACGCCCGCCGCGGCAGCGGCAGTGATCTCACCGACGGAGTGACCGGCCAGCACACCCGCGCTGTCGCCGATCGGCGCGCCGTCGGTCAGCACGCGCAGCGTCGCCAGGCCGGCACCGACGATCAGCGGCTGTGCGACGGCGGTGTCCTTGATGGTCTCGGCGTCGGAGGTGGTGCCGTGTGCGACCAGGTCGGAGTCGGCCGCCTCCGACAGGCTGCGCAGGTGGTCGGCGAACCCGGGCACCTCCATCCACGGCTGTAGGAATCCGGGGGCCTGGGAGCCCTGTCCAGGGCAGACGATCGCTAGCACAGGTCCACTGTGACGGATCGGAGGATGGAATGGCGTCACCGAATCCGACGAAGCTGCTGCTCGTGCTTTGGAGGAAACCTCCAAAGCCGGCGTCGGTGGGGTCAGACGCGGGAGAGCGCGAGAGCCAGCCGCACGGTGAACGCGTCGCGGCTGTCGGTCAGGTCGAAGCCGGTCAACTCGGCGATGCGTCCGAGGCGGTAACGGACGGTGTTGGGGTGGACGAACAGCACCCGCGCCGCGGCCTCCAGGCCGCCCTCGTCGAGGTATGCCGGGACGGTGTCCCGCAGCGCCGGACGGTCCCGCAGCGGCCGGGTGACCTTGTCGACCAGTGCGCGCCGCGCGCGGGTGTCGCCGGTCAGCGCCCGCTCGGGCAGTAACTCGCTCGCCGGGCACGGCCGCGGTGCCTGCGGCCAGGCCGGTGCCGAGGTGTAGCCGGACAACGCTGCCCGGGCGCTGCGGCCGGCGGCATACAGGTGGGGGACCCGTGGACCGACCACGACCGGACCCTCGCCCCACAGGTGCTCGAAGTCCGCGGCGACTGCCGGACCGTCGTCCACACCACCGAGGACGGCGATCAGCAGACTGCGCTGGACGGAGCCGAGGGCGACCAGGCCAGCGTGAGTCGCCTTGCGGCGCAACGCATCCAGCGCCTCGGTGCCCGGTCCGGGCGGAGCGGCGCCGGCGATCACGACCACGCCGCGCACCTCGTCCCAGCCCAGCGCGGCGACCCGGGAGCTGAGCGCTTCGTCGGCCTCTGCACGCAGCACCGCGTCCACGACCAGCGCCTCCAGACGGGCGTCCCAAGCACCGCGCGACTCGGCCGCCTGGGCGTAGACGTGCGCGGCGGCGAAGGCGATCTCCCGCGAATAGGTCAGCACCGCCTCGCGCAGGTGGTGTTCGTCGCCGGCAGCGGCCAGCTGCGGCACGTGCTCCTCGACGACGTCGATGGCGGTGCGCACCATCTGCAGCGTCTGCTGCAGGGCGATCGTGCGGGTCAGCTCCCGGGGCGCGGTGGCGAACACGTCGATCGGCATCGGCGGGCTGGTCCGCGGGTCGCGGTACCAGGCGATGAACGCGCCGATCCCGGCCTGGGCGACCAGGCCGACCCAGGACCGCTCGTCCGCCGACAGCCGGCCGTACCACTCGTAGCTGGTCTCCAGCCGGGTGATCGCGGCGGTCGAGAGCAGGTCGGCGCTGCGTTCCAGCTGCTGGCCGGTGGTGGTCGACATACGGCCAGCCTATTTGTATGGCGCCACAGTGCCGACCGCGGAGAAGCACGTCGTTCCATGCGAACGACCGAACGACCGAACGACCGAACGGCCGGACCCGAGAGCCCGGCCGTTCCGTCGTGAGGTGGTGCCGCTGCCGTCAGGCGTCCCCGCCGGCGTTGCCGCTGGTGCCGGCCTGCGGGTTGAGCAGGTCGTACTTGGCGGCCGCATCGACGGCAGCCTGCGGGTCGATCTCGCCCCGGGCTGCCAGCTGCTGCAGCGTGCGCACGACCATCGCCGGACCGTCGATGTGGAAGACGCGCCGCGCCGCAGCGCGGGTGTCGCTGAAGCCGAACCCGTCGGCGCCGAGGGTGACGTAATCGCCCGGGACCCAGGGGCGGATCTGCTCCTGCACCGAGCGCATCCAGTCGGACACGGCCACCACGGGACCGGGACGGCCCTGCAGTTGCTGGGTGACGAACGGCACCTGCTGCTCGGCGTCCGGATGCAGGAAGCGCAACTCGTCCGACGCCTCGCCGTCGCGGCGCAGCTCGTTCCACGAGGTCACCGACCACACGTCGGCCACCACGCCCCAGTCGTCCTTGAGCAGGGCCTGCGCCTCGAGCGCCCACGGCACGCCCACGCCGGAGGCGAGCAACTGTGCGCGGGGTGCGTCCGAGGCGTCCGCGGTGTCGCCCTCGGACACCAGGTGCATGCCGCGCAGGATGCCCTCGACATCGACGTTGTCCGGTTCGGCCGGCTGCTGCATCGGCTCGTTGTAGACGGTCAGGTAGTAGATGACGTTCTCGGCGTTGTCGCCGAACATCCGGCGCAGACCGTCCTGGACGATGTGTGCGATCTCGTAGCCGTAGGCCGGGTCGTAAGCAACGACAGCCGGATTCGTCGCGGCGAGCAGCAGCGAGTGTCCGTCCGCGTGTTGCAGGCCCTCACCGGTCAGGGTGGTCCGGCCGGCGGTGGCACCGACCAGGAAGCCGCGGCTCATCTGGTCGGCAGCCGCCCAGATGAAGTCGCCGGTGCGCTGGAAGCCGAACATCGAGTAGAAGATGTAGATCGGCACCATCGGCAGCCCGTGCGTCGCGTAGGACGTGCCGGCCGCGGTGAAGGCCGCGACCGAGCCGCTCTCGTTGATGCCCAGGTGCAGGATCTGCCCGTTGGTCGCTTCCTTGTAGGCGAGCATCAGCTCTGCGTCGACCGAGGTGTACTGCTGGCCGTGCGGGTTGTAGATCTTGGCCGTCGGGAAGAAGGAGTCCATGCCGAACGTGCGCGCCTCGTCGGGGATGACCGGCACCACGTGCTTGCCGAACTCCTTGTCGCGCATCATGTCCTTCAGGATGCGCACGAACGCCATGGTGGTGGCGATCTCCTGCTTACCGGAGCCCTTCTTGGCTGCTGCGTAGGCCTTGTCGTCCGGCAGTTTGAGCGCGCTGGCGGTGTGCCGGCGGTCCGGCAGGCCGCCGCCCAGCTTGCTGCGGCGCTCGCGCATGTACTCGATCGCCGGGTCGTCCTCGCCGGGGTGGTAGTACGGCGGCAGGTAGGGGTTGTCCTCCAGCACCGCGTCACTGATCGGGATCCGCAGCGAGTCGCGGAAGTCCTTCAAATCCTGCAGCGTCAGCTTCTTCATCTGGTGGGTCGCGTTGCGGCCGGCGAAGTGGGTGCCGAGGCTGTAGCCCTTGATGGTCTTGACCAGGATCACGGTGGGCTGACCGGTGTGCTCGGTGGCCGCCTGGTAAGCCGCATAGACCTTGCGGTAGTCGTGACCGCCGCGCTTGAGCTTCCACCAGATGTCGTCGTCGGACCAGTTCTTGACCATCTCGCGGGTGCGCGGGTCGCGGCCGAAGAAGTGCTCGCGGACGTAGGCGCCGTCGTTCGCGCGGAACGTCTGATAGTCGCCGTCACGAGTGGAGTTCATGATGTTGACCAGGGCGCCGTCCCGGTCGGCCGCCAGCAGCGGGTCCCAGCCGCGGCCCCAGATGCACTTGATGACGTTCCAGCCGGCACCGCGGAAGAAGCTCTCCAGCTCCTGGATGATCTTGCCGTTGCCGCGCACCGGCCCGTCGAGCCGCTGCAGGTTGCAGTTGACCACGAAGGTGAGGTTGTCCAGCTCCTCGTTGGCCGCCAACTGCAAAAGGCCGCGCGACTCCGGCTCGTCCATCTCGCCGTCGCCCAGGAAGGCCCATACGTGCTGCTGGCTGGTGTCCTTCAGCCCTCGGCCGTGCAGGTATTTGTTGAACTGCGCCTGGTAGATCGCGTTCATCGGGCCGATGCCCATCGACACCGTCGGGAACTCCCAGAAGTCGGGCATGTTCCGCGGGTGCGGGTAGGACGGCAGCCCGAGCCGCTGGCCCTGCACGATGTGCGAGTGCTCTTGGCGGAAACCGTCGAGCTGGTCCTCGGACAACCGGCCCTCGAGGAAGGCGCGGGCGTACATGCCCGGCGAGGCGTGGCCCTGGAAGAAGACCTGGTCACCGCCGCCGGGGTGCGACTTGCCGCGGAAGAAGTGGTTGAAGCCGACCTCGTAGAGCGTCGCGGCGGACGCATAGGTGGAGATGTGGCCGCCGACACCGACGCCGGGCCGCTGCGCCCGGTGCACCATCATCGCGGCGTTCCACCGCATCCAGGCGCGGTAGCGGCGCTCGACCTCCTCGTCACCGGGGAACCACGGCTCGGCCTCCGGGCTGATGGTGTTGATGTAGTCGGTCGCCGTCAGCGACGGCACACCGATACGGCGCTCGCGGGAGCGCTCGAGCAGCTTGAGCATGATGTAGCGAGCACGGCTCTGGCCGACCTCGTCGATGAGCCCGTCGAGGGAGTCCATCCACTCCTGGGTCTCCTCGGGGTCGATGTCAGGCAGCTGGCTGGGTATGCCGTTGAGGATCGGTCCTGCGTCCTCGCGCGCCATGAGTGGCTCCTCTCATGAGCCGTCGCGGTTTTCGCGACTGCGATGTCGTTCTCGGGGGTGTCCGGATGAATCCATTTTCTACCTGCGGCGGGCGGACTCCTGACGCGGGTCTCGGCTACTGGTCAGTAGCTTTCGGGGGTGTGACGTCCGTCTCAGGGAAGGCGACGAAGCGTCGCGAGGAGTCGACGTCACAGAGTCAACGGGGCGTGCCGATGAACGTCTTTGTAGAGCAGGTAGCGGAACCGCCCGGGCCCGCCGGCGTAACAGGCCTGGGGGCAGAAGGCGCGCAACCACATGAAGTCGCCCTCCTGCACCTCCACCCAGTCCTTGTTGAGCAGGTAGACCGCCTTCCCCTCCAGCACGTAGAGACCGTGCTCCATGACGTGCGTCTCGGGGAACGGGATCGCGCCGCCCGGCTCGAAGGTGACGATGTTGACGTGCATGTCGTGTCGGACATCATCGGGGTCGGCGAACCGTTGCGTGCCCCAGGCGTCGTCGGTGTCGGGCATCATGCCGATCTCGACGTCGTCCTCGTGGGTCACGAACGACTCCGGTGCGTCGATGCCGTCGACGGCGGCATACCGCTTGCGGATCCAGTGGAAGGTGGCGGTCTCCGACGAGTCGTTGTGCAGGGTCCACTGCTCGGCGGGGGAGAGGAAGACGTAACTGCCTGCGCGCAGGGCGTGGTCGGCGCCGGCGAGGTGGAGTCGCAACTCTCCGTCGACCACGAACAGCACGCTCTCGGCGGCGGGATCGGTCTCCGGCCGGTTGCTGCCGCCGCCCGGGCCGACCTCCACGATGTACTGCGAGAAGGTCTCGCTGAAGCCCGTCAACGGCCGGGCCAGCACCCACAGGCGGGTGTCGTCCCAGAACGGCAGGCGGCTCGTGGTGATGTCGCTCATCGTGCGGCGCGGCAGCACGGCATACGCCTCGGTGAAGACCGAGCGGTCGGTGGTCAGCTCGGTCTGCGCCGGCAGCCCGCCGCGCGGGGTGTAGTAGCGGGTGGTCATCGGTGGGGCTCCTGACATTCAGCGGGTGAGTTCGGTGAGCTCGGGAACGGTGAGCCCACAAGCGGATTCGATTTCGTCGGCTCCCACGGCGCCGCAGTGGACGCCGCGTAGCAGGGCGTCGGCCAGCATCTTGGCGGTGGCGGGTTCGTCCATCACGTCGCCGCCTGCGGTCTGCTGCACGTATGCCGCCAGCCGTGCCGCGGCGCTGGGCAGCGCGCGCCGGAAGAAGAGGTAGTTGGCCAGGTAACGGGAGATCAGGTGGCCCGGATGCATGTCCCAGCCCTGGTAGATGCCGCGCACCAGCGACCGGGTCACCAGGCCGCTGTGCAGTCGCCAGGTGGCGTGTGCCGACTCGCGGTCCCCGAAGGCGACGACGTTGGTCGAGCCGTCGCAGATCCGGGTGCCGGTCTGCGCGGCGGCGACCTGCATGACCGCCTTGGCGTGGTCGGCGGCCGGGTGGTCCAGCGCCTGGTACGCCGCGGCGATGCCGAGGCCCGCGCTGTAGTCGAACGTGCCGTAGACCAGGGAGCTGACCCGGCCGGGCGCCGCGTGCACCATGCGTGCGACCGCGGCCGTGCCGTCCGCTGCCAGGATCGCCTGCGGCGTCTCCACCTGGACCTCGAAAGTGACGCTGCCCGAGGGCAGTCCGAGCTCCTGCTCCAGCGCGGCACACGCGGTGTCCATCGCTGCCACCTGGGCGACGCTGGTCACCTTGGGCAGCGTCAGCACGTTGCCGTCCAGCAGGCCGGCCTGCGCCATACCGCCCAGGTAGTCGACCAGGGTGCGGATGCCGCGCGCGCGGGTCGGCGCCTCGAAGGACTTGAACCGCACGCCGTGCCAGGCCGGCAGTCGGTCCTGCGCGGCCAGGTCGGTGAAAGCGTGCAGCACGCCGGCTAGGTGCTCGTCCTCGATGTCGTCGGGGCGGATGCCGTATCCGTCCTCGAAGTCGGCGCGCAGATCCTCGATCGGGTCGCGTTCGAGCTTGGCCAGCAGCCGCTCGTGCACGGCCGCGACATCGGCGACGGGTTCGCCTGTGGCACGGGCCAATTCGTCCGGGTCCGGGGCGAAGGTCGTCAGCAGGTCGAGTGCCGTCGCGGCGAACTGCCGCACGTCGGCGGCGGTGCAGCGGTCGGCGGGCAGATAGACCGTGTGCACCGGGAAGCGGCCGGTGGGCGCGCCCGGGTAGTCGGTGCCCAGCGCGGTGTCGGCATCGGCCAGCGCGACGTCGAGTCGATCGGTGAGTACGGTGCGGAAGTCGGGCACGGTGGCTCCTCTCGGTCCGAGTTCCCGTATTTCGTATCATGGAGTGTAAATTCCATGTTGTCGAATGTCAGCAAGTGGAGGAGTCCGTCATGACCCAGCAGGCCAAGCCCGGTGGTGTGCAGTCCGTCGGGCGTGCGCTCGACATACTCGAACTCATCGATCGGGCCGGCGGCGAGATGGCGCTGGTGGAGATGAGCGCTGCCTCCGGACTGCCGATGCCGACGATCCACCGCATCGTGCGCACGCTGGTCGACCGCAATTATCTGCGGCAGCTGCCGGACCGGCGCTACGCGCTCGGCTCCCGGCTGATCCCGCTGGGCAACTCCGCCCTGGAGGCCTTCGGCTCGCGCAGCAGTTCCACCCTCGCCGATGTCGTGCACCGGCTGGGGGAGAGCGTCAATCTCGCGGCCCTGGACGGCGACATGCTGGTGTATGTCGGGCAGGCGCCCTCGCCGCGGGCGATGCGGATGTTCACCCAGCTGGGCCAGCACGTGCACCCGCACTGTCGCGCCGCCGGCAAGGCCCTGCTGGCGCAGCTGGACGACGACGAGGTGCGCGGGATCCTCGACCGGGTCGGCATGCCGGCGGTGACCGCCGCCACCATCACCGATCCCGACGAGTTCATCGATCAACTGGCGCTGGTCCGGAAGGAGGGCGTGGCGCACGAGAACGGTGAGATGGAGGACGGTGTCGTCTGCCTGGCCATCCCGGTGATCGGCGCGGTCACCCGGCTGGCGCTGTCGATCTCCGGTCCGGCGGCCCGGATGACCGAGGAGTTGCAGCAGCGCGCCATACCGGTGCTGCAGGACGTGTCCAGCGAACTGGCCCGTCAGCTGGCCGGCTGACCCGATCCGCGCAGAACCGGCCGTCAGCCCTTGACAGCGGGCACTTCATTGCCCACCATTCCTTTATGCGGAATCAAAGTTCCATTCAGCGAAATGCGCTGACGGAGTTCGCCGAGGCTCCGGCCGCGGACGCCGTCCGCATGCTGCTGCCCCTGTGCGCGAGCCCGGCGTGGGCCCGCGCGCTCGTCGAGCGCCGCCCGTATGACGACACCGCCGCGCTGCTGACTGCGTCCGACCGGATCTTCGACGACCTCACCGAGACCGACCTCGCCGCGGCGTTGGCCGGGCACCCGCGCATCGGCGAGCGCATGCGCGGCGAGGACGCCGCCGCGCAACTGTCCCGCTCGGAGCAGTCCGCCATGCAGTCCGCGGACGAGGACGTGGCTGCGCAGATCCTGCAGGGGAACAGGGACTACGAGCAGCGTTTCGACCGGGTCTTCCTGATCCGCGCCGCCGGCCGCAGCCCGCGCGAGATCCTGGCGGAACTGCAGCGCCGGCTCGGCAACGACGACGACGCCGAGCGCGCCGAGGTGCGCGAGCAGTTGCGGCAGATCACCCGGCTACGCCTGGAGGGGACCTTCGACCCCCAGGCCGCGGACGATGGAAGGTAGTTCGATGAGCTGCAGCCTGTCCACCCATGTTCTCGACGCCGTTCACGGAACGCCGGCCGCCGGCATCCGGGTCACGGTGTTCGCACAGACCGGTGCCGGATCCGATGGGACGCCCGTCGGATCCGGCACCACCGACGATGACGGCCGGATCGCCGGGCTGATGCCCGACGGTATGCCGCACGGCACCTACCGCATCGTCTTCGCCACCGGCAGCTTCTTCGAGGCTGCCGGGGTCCGGGCCTTCTATCCCGAGGTGGCGATCACCTTCGTCGTCGACGAAGAGCGGCACTACCACGTGCCGTTGCTACTGAGTCCGTTCGCGTACTCCACCTACAGAGGGAGCTGATCCGCAATGTCCTATGTGCTCGGGCACAACCAGTACGGCAAGGCCGAGGTGCACGTCGTCCGCGTCTTCCGCGACGACCCGCAGGCACCGCACGACCTGGTCGACTACAACGTCTCGGTCTCCCTGACGGGCGACTTCGAGGACGCGCACATCCGTGGCGACCAGGCCAAGGTGCTCACCACCGACGCGTGCAAGAACACCGTCAACTCGTTCGCCAAGGAAGCCGGCGACGCGGTCCGCGAGCCCGAGTCGTTCGCCGTCGCGCTCGCCGACCACTTCATCGAGGTGCCGCAGGTCGCGGGCGTCCGGATCAACGTCGAGGCGGTGCCGTGGCAGCGATCCCACGACAACCCGCACGCCTTCGTCAAGAACGGCGACTATGTGCGCACCGTCACGGTCACCCGCACCGCCGAGGGGACGAGCGTCGTCAGCGGTCTGAAGGAGCTGACGGTCCTGAAGACCACCGACTCGGAGTTCCACGGCTTCTACCAGGACAAGTACACGACACTGCAGCCCACCGACGACCGGATCATGGCGACCGCGGTCACGGCCCAGTGGGTGCACGACGGGACCGACGTCGACTGGGGCAAGGCGTTCGATTCGGTGCTGGACGCGATCACCGGCAGCTTCGCGGCGGCATACAGCTATGCCCTGCAACACACGCTGTGGGAGATGGGCACCGCCGTGTTGGACGCCGTGCCGAGCGTGGAGGAGGTGCGCTTCAGCTGCCCGAACAAGCACCACTTCGTGGTCGACCTGAGCCCGTTCGGCGTCGAGAACAACTGCGAGGTGCACTACGCGGCCGACCGGCCCTACGGCCTGATCGAAGCCACGATCAAGCGCAGCGAGGACGTCGACAGGTCCTCGGCATACGACCCCGGCCAGGCCTGGTAGGCGGGTTCTGCACGGAGCGACCGGGCGTCCGACCGAGCGGTGGAACAGCACGATCCACTCTCGATCAGGGGCGCCCGGTTGCAAACCGGCGCAGTTCCTAGTGAACTACGGCCATGGCAATTGGGGCCCAGAAATCCGCACTGGCCGAGAAACTCGGCTTCGAAAAAGACCAGGTGGTACAAGAACTCGGTTGGGACGACGACGTCGACGACGCCGTGCGCGAACAGATCGAGGAGCTCATCGGTTCCGGCCTGGAGGACGAGGACTACGACGGTGTCGTGGACGCCGTACTCCTGTGGTGGCGCGACGGTGACGGCGATCTGATCGACGACTGCGTCGATGCGCTGACCAACCTGGCCGACAAGGGTTTCGTCGTCCTGCTCGTGCCCGGGGCGGGCCACCCCGACCACGTCGACGCCAGCGACATCGCCGAGGCCGCGCAGACCGCCGGCCTCAACGCCGGCACCTCGACCCGGGCCGGCAGCGAGTGGATCGCGACCAAACTGGTGCAGGGCGGAGTGGCCAAGCAGCGATGACCTCCAGCCCTCCCGCCGTCGGCGCCACGGCCCCCGACTTCACCGTGCAGAACCAGCACGGGGAGTCGTGGTCGCTGCGGGAACGGGTCGCCGACCGGCCCGTGCTCCTGGTCTTCTACCCGTTCGCCTGGTCCAGGGTGTGCACCGGTGAACTCTGCGGGATCCGCGACGACTTCGACGGATTCACCGCGGCAGGTGCCGCCGACGTCGCCGCGATCTCGTGCGACCCGATGTTCACGCTGCGCGCCTGGGCCGACGCCGAGCGCTACGACTTCGACCTGCTGTCCGACTTCTGGCCGCACGGAGCGGTGGCGACGGCATACGACGTCTTCAACGCCGACGCCGGTATGGCGATCCGTGGCACCTTCCTGGTCGACACCACGGGAGTCGTGCGCTGGACGCAGCTCAACGGCCCGGGCAAGGCCCGCGACTTCGCCGGCTACCGGGAGGCGCTGGCCGCGCTCTGAGGGTCCGGCTGGCAGAATGGCCGTCGCCGCGGCCTGCCGCGGACGCACGCAACGCGCGAGGGCCTGTAGCTCAGTTGGTAGAGCACCGCGTTTACACCGCGGCTGTCGTCGGTTCGAGCCCGGCCGGGCCCACTCGTCATGGTGTTTTTTCGCCGGCCTTCGGTCGGCGGGCTGACACAACCTGGCACCACGGACCAAGTGCACAGCTGCATCGACCAGAGAGGCGTCACGTGACAAGTCCCACCCTCGCGGACGCGGTCCGGGCGCTCGACGGGTTCTACCCGCCGCAGACCGCCGCCGGATGGGACCGCGTCGGGCTGGTCACCGGCGACCTGCAGCAGACCGTCAGCCGTATCCACTTCGCCGTGGACCCGACGCTGTGGGTGATCACCGAGGCGCGCGAGCTGGGAGCCGACCTGCTGGTCACCCACCACCCGCTGCTGCTGCGCGGCGTGCACTCCGTGGCGACGACCACCGCCAAGGGGGCCGCCATCACGACCCTGGTGGTCGCCGACGTCGCCCTCTACTGCGCGCACACCAACGCCGACGTGGCCGACCCGGGGGTCAATGACGCGCTCGCCACCGCGTGCGGCTTGTCGGCCACGGACCCGTTGGACGAGGAGGACGGGCAACCGATCGGCCGGGTCGGGGACCTGCCGTCGCCCACCACGTTGGGTGCCTTCTGCCGTGCGCTGGCCGACGCACTGCCGGCCGCACCCGCGGGGTTGCGGGTCAGCGGGGATCCGGAGGCGAGCGTGCGGCGGGTCGCCGTGCAGGGCGGCGCCGGCGACGACCGTTTCGACGCCGTCCGGCGCAGCGGTGCCGACGTCTACGTCACCGCGGACCTGCGGCACCATCCGGCGCTGGAGGCACGCGAAGAGGCGCGCGGCGGTGCGCCATACCTGATCGATGCCGGGCACTGGGCCACCGAATCCCTGTGGCTGACCGGGGCGGCCGACCGGCTGCGCACCGCGCTGGTCGCGCAGGGGTATGACGTGCAGACCACGGTGTCGCGCCTGCGCACCGATCCCTGGGACTTCGTCGTGCCGACCGGGCACGGGGAACCGACCGACCGACCGAAGGAGCATGACGCCCTGTGAAGGCTGATCTCACCCGCCAGTGGCGACTGCTGGACCTGCAGAAGCTCGACACCCGCCTCGACCAGTTGGGCCACCGCGAACGCACGTTGCCGGTGCAGACGCAGCTGGACGAGGCCACCGCCCGGGCCGGCACCCTCGCCGAGGAGGTCGTGCTCGCGCGCACGGCGTTGCAGGACAACGCCCGCGCCGTCAGCAAGGCCGACGCCGACGTGCAACTGGTCCGCGACCGGGCGGAGCGGGATCGCCGGCGCCTCGAGAGCGGCACGGGCACGGCCAAGGAACTGCAGAACCTGCAGCACGAGTTGGAGACGCTCGCGCGCCGGCAGTCCGAGCTGGAGGACGTGGAGTTGGAGGTGATGGAGCGCGCCGAGAGCCTGCAGTCCGACCTGACGGCCAAGGAGGCGGCCCAGCAGGAGGCACAGCAGCGTGTCGAGGAGTTGCAGTCCGCCAAGGACAAGGCCCTCGCCGAGATCGTCGCCGAGCGCGAGACGGTCGAGCGCGACCGTGCCAACGTGGCGCCGGGTGTGGGCGCCGACCTGCTCGCGCTCTACGACAAGCTGCGTGACCAGATGGGCGGTGTCGCAGCCGCGGCGTTGCAGCAGAAGCGCTGCAGCGGTTGCGGCCTGGAGCTCGGCCAGGCGGATCTGGCGCGCATCCGCGCGGCCGCCGAGGACGAGGTGGTGCGGTGCGAGGAGTGCCGCCGGATCCTGATCCGCACGGCCGAGTCGGGTCTGTAGACAGATGGGGCGTTCTCTCATCGTCGAAGCCGACGGTGGCTCTCGCGGCAACCCCGGTGTCGCCGGCTACGGCGCTCTGGTGCGCGATGCGCGAGACCGGTCACTGCTCGCCGAACGCGCGGCGCCGCTGGGCAAGGCGAGCAACAACGTCGCCGAGTACCAGGGCCTGATCGCCGGCCTGCGGGCGGCCGAGGCGATCGACGAGGGCGCCGACATCGCCGTCCGGATGGACTCGCGGCTGGTCATCGAGCAGATGGCCGGCCGGTGGAAGATCAAGCACGAGGACATGCGGCGGTTGGCCGCCGAGGCGCAGGAGGTGTTACGCCGGATCCGGGCCGCCGGGGGGTCGGTGGAGTGGACGTGGATCCCGCGTGCGCAGAACAAGGCGGCCGACAAGCTGTCCAACGACGGGATGGACGGCCGGACCGTCGAACGCGATCTGTGGCGCGAGGAGCCGGACGGCCCGGTTGAGCCGGCGGACACCTCGACCGAGGAGTCCCGGCCGTCGCTGCCCGCCCGGACGGTCGCCACCCGGCTGATCCTGCTGCGGCACGGCGTCACCGACTTCACCGTCGGTGGCCGGCTCGACGGGCGCGGGGGAGCGGACCCGTCGCTCAACGCGACCGGTCTGGAGCAGGCCGAGAAGGCCGGTGCGGCGCTGGCCGAGCTGGTCAGCGGCCCGGTGACCGTGCTGACCTCCTCACTGGCGCGAGCGCGCCAGACCGGGGCGGCCGCGGCGCGTGCCCTGGGCGTCACGCCGGTGGTCGACGAGGACTGGGACGAGCAGGCATTCGGCGCCTGGGACGGTCTGAGCTATGCGGAGATCGGCGAACGCTATCCCGGCGACCCGGCCAGGATGCGGGTCGAGGAGGACTTCCGCGTCGACGGCGGGGAGACCCATCTGGAGCTGACCGAGCGCATCAACGCCGCGCGTGAGCGTGCGCTGGAGCACGGTGGCACCGTCGTCGTGGCGACACACCGGATGCCGATCCTGGTGGTGCTGCGCTCCTTGCTGGGACTCAGCTTCGGGCACGCCTGGCTGTTGGCCGCCGACCCCGCGTCGTTGACCGAGATTGACGTGTATGCCGACGGCAGCGCGAGCGTCGCCTACACCAACGACACCCACCACCTGAGGTAGTCCGGATCCCGCGGTCGTAGTGCGGACGCGACGTATGGCGCGCGACGTCGTGTGGGAAGGTGCCTTTCATGACGTCGTCGCCATCCCATGACTGGTCCCCGGACACCGTTGCCGTGCGGGGCGGACTGTCCCGCAGCGGTTTCGAGGAGACGTCCGAGGCGCTCTATCTGACGTCCGGGTTCGTCTACCGGACGGCGGAGGACGCCGAAGCGGCCTTCACCGGCGCGGCCGACCGGTTCGTCTACAGCCGGTACGGAAATCCGACGGTCGCCGTGTTCGAGGAGCGGCTGCGGCAGCTGGAGGGCGCGCAGGCCTGCTACGCCACCGGGTCGGGCATGGGTGCGGTCTTCACCGCCCTGGCGGCTCTGCTCGGTGCCGGTGACCGGGTCGTGGCGGCCCGTGGGTTGTTCGGCTCGTGCTTCGTGATCCTGAACGAGATCCTGCCGCGCTGGGGCGTGCAGACGGTCTTCGTCGACGGTCCGGACAACGAGCAGTGGCGGGCGGCGCTCGCCGAACCGACCACCGCGGTCTTCTTCGAGACTCCGAGCAACCCGATGCAGGAGCTCGTCGACATCGAGTTCGTGACCGAGCACGCGCACGCCGCCGGGGCGCAGGTCGTGGTCGACAACGTCTTCGGCACTCCGGTCTTCTCCCGCCCGCTGGAGCACGGCGCGGATGTCGTGGTCTATTCGGCCACCAAGCACATCGACGGCCAGGGTCGGGTGCTCGGCGGCGCGATCCTGGGCAGCGAGGACTACATCCACGGCCCGGTCGAGAACCTGCTGCGACACACGGGCCCGTCGATGTCGGCGTTCAACGCCTGGGTGCTGCTCAAGGGTCTGGAGACGATGCGGCTGCGCGTCGAGGCGCAGGCGCGGACTGCGTTGCAGGTCGCGGGCGCTCTGCAGCAACATCCGGCGATCCGTCAGGTCTGGTATCCGTTCCTGGACTCACATGCGCAGTTCGCACTCGCGCAACGGCAGATGAGCGGTGGCGGCACGGTCGTGACGTTCGAGCTCGACGGGGGCAAGGCGGAGGCATTCGCATTGATGAATTCGCTTGGCATCATTGATATCTCGAACAATCTGGGCGACTCCAAATCACTGATCACCCACCCGGCGACCACCACCCACCGCCGGATGGGTGCCGAGGCGCGCGCGGCGATCGGCATCACCGACGGTGTGCTGCGCCTGTCGGTCGGCCTGGAGGACGCCGACGACCTGGTCCGGGACCTCACCGGCGGGCTGGCCGCGCTGTCCTGATCCGCGCCCGCTACGGTGGGCTGGACAACCCGCGGGAGCTCGGAACGACCGGGCTGAGAGGGCGACTGAGGCGTCGCCGACCGCTACGACCTGAGCCGGACAATGCCGGCGGAGGAAGGGATCTGCGATGTCCGCAGTGGAAACCAGATCGTCATACACCTGGTGGCCGGTGCTCGGAACACCGATGGAGGACGGCCTCAAACGGGTGCTCGCCCACGACTTCCTGAGCGGTCTCGCAGCGGGCACCCTGCCCCGAGACGCCTTCGGCTACTTCATCGTGCAGGACACGCTCTATCTGCGCGAATACGCCAGGGCCCTCGCGCTGCTCGCCGCCAAGGCGCCGTCCGACGCCGCCGGGACCCTCGCCGCGCACGCCGGCTCCGCGGTCGCCACCGAGCTCGGGCTGCACCCGGCCCTGCTCGAGCAGGCCGGCCTGGACCCTCGGTTGCTGCACACCACGCCCACGTCGCCCCCCACCACGGCATACACCAGCTACCTGCTGGCGACCTGCGCGCAGCGGCCGTTCCACGAGGGGCTCGCTGCCGTGTTGCCCTGCTACTGGATCTATCAGCAGGTCGGTGCGGCGCTGGCGGCGTCCGGGTCATCCGACCCGGTCTGTGCGCGGTGGATCGAGTCGTATGCCGCCCCTGACTTCGCGCGCAGCGTCGCCGAGATGCTGGCGATCGTCGACCGGACCACCGTCTCGTGCAGCGACGGCATGCTCGCCGGCATGGCGCCACACGTCGAGACCGCGACCCGCTACGAGTGGATGTTCTGGGACGCGGCGGTCCGCGAGGAGCGGTGGCCCTGGTGAACCATCACGACGTGGCCGATCTGCTGGCCGAACTGCGCCGCACCGCACCCTTGGTCCAGTGCATCACCAACTCGGTGGTGACCGGCTTCACCGCCAATACGCTCCTGGCGCTCGGCGCCGCGCCCGCGATGGTCGACAACCTCGAGGAGGCAACGGTTTTCGCCGGTGTCGCCGACGCGCTGCTGATCAATGTCGGCACCATCTCGCCGGCGGCGGCGGAGACCATGGTCGCCACCGCGCAGGCCGCCGGACAGGCGGGCACCCCGTGGGTGCTCGATCCGGTCGCCGTGGGCGGCCTGCCGTTGCGGGACCGGGTCGCCGCGGAGCTGGTGCCGCTGCGGCCGTGCGTCGTCCGCGGCAATGCCTCGGAGGTGATGAGCCTGGCCGGCGCGGACGGCGGCGGACGAGGCGTCGACAGCACCGCCGGCACCGACGCGGCCCTGGAGTCGGCGCACGCCCTACGGTCCAGGACCGGGGGAGCGGTCGCGGTCAGCGGCCCGGTCGACCACATCGTGGGCGACACCGTGCGCACCGTCTCCAACGGCACGCCGATGATGACCAAGGTGACCGGCGTGGGCTGTGCACTCGGCGCGATCACCGCGGCCTTCGCCGCGTGCGCTCCACCGGCCGACGCCGCGTTCGCGGCCACGGCCGTCTGGACGATCGCCGCCGAGCTGGCGGTCGAGCGATCGAGCGGCCCCGGCTCGTTCGCCGTGGAGCTGCTGGACGCCCTGCACGGCATCGGTCCGGATCAGCTGGCAAGGCTCAGGTCGTGAGGTCCTTCGATGCCGGATGGTTGCGGCTCTACCTGGTAACCGACCGTGCGCTCTGTGGTGAGCGCGGTGTCGTGGAGACCGTGCGACAGGCGCTCGTGGGCGGGGTGACGCTCGTGCAGCTGCGCGACCACGACGCCACGACCCGTGAACTGCTGGACACGGCAAGGCAATTGCGGCAGGTGACCGCGGACGCCGGCGTGCCGTTCATCGTCGACGACCGGCTCGACGTCGCGCTCGCTGTCGGTGCCGACGGGGTGCACCTCGGCCAGTCCGACCTGCACCCGGTGGACGCGCGCCGCATCGCCGGTCCGGGACTCGTGATCGGGCACTCGGTCTCCTGCCGGGCGGAGATCGACGCGGTCGGCGAGTGGCCCGCCGGCACGGTCGACCACCTGGGTGTGGGCCCGGTCTTCGCCACGCCGACCAAGCCGAGAGCCGCCGCGCCACTCGGGATCGACGGCGTCCGCGAAGCGCTGGCCGGCTGTCCGTGGCCGGCCGTGGCGATCGGCGGCATCACGCAGCAACACGTCACGCCGTTGCAGGACGCCGGTGCCGCCGGGGTCGCGGTCGTGTCGGCCCTCTGCGCCGCGCCCGACCCGGCCGGCGCGGCGCGAGATATGTTGGCAGCAGGGCAGATCCGATGACGTCATACATCCCGACAGTGCTGACCATCGCCGGCACCGACCCCAGCGGCGGGGCCGGGATCAGTGCCGACCTGAAGACGTTCTCCGCGCTCGGCGCCTTCGGCACCGTGGTGGTGACGGCGGTGGTCACCCAGAACACCCGCGGCGTCGCTGCGATCCACCAGCTCGACGGGCGCACGGTCGCGGGGCAACTGACCAACCTGCTGGACGATGTGCGGGTCGACGCGGTCAAGATCGGCATGCTGGGCACGGCCGAGGTCACCGAGGCGGTCGCCGACGTGCTCCGCGCGCGCCGGCCCGGGCCGGTCGTGCTCGACCCGGGGATGGTCGCCACGAGCGGTCACCGGCTGCTGCCCGCCGATGCCGTCGCGGCGTTGCGGGACGAGATGGTGCCGCTCGCCGACCTGATCACACCCAACCTCCCGGAGGCGGCCGATCTGCTCGGTGTCGCGGAAGCCACGAGCGTGTGCGAGATGGACCGGCAGTTGAGGGCACTGGCGCAGCTGACCTCCGGGGTGCTGCTCAAGGGCGGTCACCTCGACGGCCCCGAGAGCACGGACCTGTTGCTGGTCGACGGCCGGATGACCGAGTTCGACACCCCGCGCGTGGACACCCGCAACACGCACGGGACCGGCTGCACGCTGTCGTCGGCGATCGCGGCGCTGCGGCCGCAGCGTGACTCGTGGGCCGACGCGGTCCGGGATGCCAAAACCTATCTGACCGGTGCGCTGCGCGCAGCGGACACCCTGTCGATCGGCAGCGGTCACGGGCCGGTGCACCACTTCTGGGACGCCTGGCCGGTCGCCCCCGATCAGACCTGACCGAGCGCCACGGTGGCTGCCACCACGGTGACCACAGCCACCAGTGAGGACTCGATGGTGAAGCGCCGCAACGGGATCGACAGTCCGGCGCGTCGGCAGCGACCGAGCCAGAGCAGCGTGGCCAGGGAACCCCAGACGGTGACGATGGGTCCGGCGTTGACACCGACCAACAACGCCATCAGCCGGTGGGCGGAACCGCTCGCGGCGGACTCGGCGGCCAGGTAGGCGGGCAGGTTGTTGATCAGGTTGGCGCCGACGGCACCGAGACCGGACACGCGCAACAGATCCACCGTGGACTCACCCGTGCCCATGACGCGGGCCAGTACCGTGTCGAGGCCGTGCGTGCGCAGGAAGTCCACCAGCGCGAAGAGCACGGTCACCGCGACGACCATCAGCCACGGGACCGCGACGTTGCGCAGCGCCGCGCGTTCACGCACCGCCAACGTCACCAGCAGGACCAGCGCCCCGGCTGCAGCAGGTATGGCGGGCGTGACACCCGTGACGAACAGCGGTCCCAGCGCCACACAGACGGCAGCGCACACCCGCAGCAGCACCACGTCGTGCGGCCGCGGCATCTCGGGCACGGCGTACCGGCCGCGCAACCGGCGGTGATGCAGCAGCGCGATCACCGCCACCGTCGACGCCATCGCCACCAGTGCGGGTGCCCAGGCCACCCGCACGTATGCCGAGAAACCGCCCCAGTGGTCGAATTCGTGCAACGCCAGCAGGTTGCTGAGGTTGGACACCGGTAGCAGCAGCGACGCGGTGTTCGCCAGCCACACCGTGGTGAAGGCGAAGGGCAAGGGCGGCAGTTGCGCCTGACGGGCCGTGGTGATGACGACCGGGGTGAGCAGCACCGCGGTGGTGTCCAGGCTGAGGACCGTCGTCGCCACACAGGACAGCGCCACCACGATCAGCCACAGACCGAGCGTGCGCCCCTTCGCCATCCGCGCTGCCCAGTGTCCGGCGACATCGAAAACGCCCGCGTGGTCGGAGATCTCGGCGACGACGGTGATGCAGACGAGGAAGGCAAGGACCGGGCCGACGCGGTCGACCAGTTGACCGGCGAAGTCGGTCACGCCGCGCTCTGTGTCATGCGGCACTCACGGCGAGCTCCCACGGCGTTCCGGGGCGCCGCGGCTCGTGCAGCTCGACGGCGAACGCGGAGCCGACAACGTCACGCAGCGCCGCCGGCGTCCGTGGCGAGATGCCCGCTTCGGCGAGGTGCCGGGTCACCAGGCCACGGGTGTGCTTGGCATGGTGGGTGGCGCCCGGCACCTGGATGCGCACCCAACGCTCGGCGGTCGCCCCGGTCGGTGTCCACGCGGCGGCATACGTGCTCGACCGGCAGTCGACCACGACGCCGCTGCCGGCGAGTGCGGTCATGGGCGCCGCCAGTTCACCGCGCCAGTAGGCCGCCAGCGGTCCGGCGCCCGGCAGATGGGTGCCCATCGACAGCCGGTATGCCGGCACGCGATCCGTCAGCCGGAGCGCGCCGAAGAGTGCGGACTGCACGACGATCCAGCGACGGGCGCGGCGGAGCGCGGCCGTGTCGAGGCCGGGCAGGTCCAGGGCGTCATACAGTACGCCGGTGTAGAGATCGGCGACGTGCTGGGCGGGCGCGGTGCGCAGCTGCAGGTTGCGGGCGACGTCACCGGCGAGACTCGCCCCCACCCCGAGGACCTGCAGGGCGTCCGGGCGGGCACTCGCCGCGGCCAGCTCGTGCAGCAGCTTGTCCCGCGCCGGGGTCAGGTCCGGCAGTGCCAGCCGGGACAGGTCCAACGCCTTGCCGCGCGCTCGTGGAGTCTTGGTCTCGGAGGGCGGCAGCAGGATCAGCACGCGCACAGGCTACGACGCGGACGCGCACCGTTGCGGAACGGACCGCTGCGACCCGCCCGATGCCTATGGTTGGCGCATGAACCCACGGCACCTGATCGCCCCGAAGGCCGACCCGAAGGCCGGAGCCGACGCCGGCCCGTTGGAGCGGGCTTTCGAAACTCTGCGCGAGCAACTCGACCTGTCGCTGGACTACCCGCAGGCGGCGCTCACCGAAGCCGAACAGGCGGCGACGGCCGTGCCGCTGCCGGACCGCGACGAGACGGCGGTGCCCTTCTTCACCATCGACCCGTTCGGATCGATGGACCTGGACCAGGCCATGTGCCTGGAACGCGACGGTGACGGCTACCGGGTGCGCTACGCCATCGCGGACGTCCCCGCCTACGTCTCACCCGGCGGGCAGCTCGATGCCGAGACCCGCCGTCGTGGCCAGACGATCTACCTGCCCGACGTGCGCGTGCCGCTGCACCCCAAGGTGCTCAGTGAGGACGCCGTCAGCCTGCTGCCGGACCAGGACAGGTCGGCGTACGTGTGGGACATCCGGCTCTCGTCGCTGGGGGAGACGACGTCGAGCGAGGTCTATCGAGCCCGCGTCCGCAGCACCGCCCGGTTGGACTACGAGCACGTGCAGCAACAGCTCGACGACGGGTCCGCACCGGGCGGTCTGAAGCTGCTGCGGGAGATCGGGCAGTTGCGGGTCGCGTTGGAGGCCAAGCGCGGTGGTGCCAATCTGCCGATGCCGGAGCAGGAGATCAGCAAGGCCGAGGACGGCAGCTACCACCTGACCTTCCGGCCGCAGCTGCCCGCGGAGGAGTGGAACGCCCAGATCTCGCTGCTGACCGGTTTGGCGGCCGCCGTGTTTTTGGTGCAGGCGATGGTCGTCATCCTGCGTACCTTGCCCGCGCCGGAGCAGAATGCGATCGTCCGGCTGCGACGGCAGGCCAAGGCGCTGGGGGTCGCCTGGCCCGGGGACCAGGAGTACGGCGATTTCATCCGCGGCCTCGACCGGTCCGATCCCAAGCATCTGGCGTTGGTCCACGACGCCACGAGCCTGTTCCGCGGAGCCGGTTACACGCCGTTCGACGGACAGCAACCGGAGGAGACCATTCAGGCGGCGGTCGCGGCGCCCTACGCCCACGTCACGGCGCCGCTGCGCCGGCTGGTCGACCGCTTCGGGCTCGTCGTCTGCGAGGCGGTCAGCCAGGGCGCACCGGTGCCCGACTGGGTCCGCACCGCACTGCCGACGTTGCCGGAGATCATGCGCACGACCGACCAGAAGGCGAGCCAGGCCGAGCACGCCTGCACCGACGCCGTCGAGGCGGCCCTGCTGGTGCACCGCGTCGGGGAGACCTTCGCGGCATACGTGGTGGACACCGATGAGAAGGGGCTGACCGTGCAACTGGTCGACCTGGCCGTCACCGCCAAGGCCGACGGGCGCGCCGAGGCGGGTGCCGAGGTCCGGGTCAAGCTCACCGAGGCGAACATCGAGGAACACCGGGTCCGCTTCGATCTGGTGTAGGGCGGCGTAGGGCGCTGCGCCGGCCTTGCCCCATGCCAAGCCTGAGCCATACCGCCCGGTTGGCATGGGTGAAACGGTGGCACGGATAGAATGGCCCGCGGATGAGTCGGCCGGGCGGTCGCGGCCCGAGCGATCGGGGCGAGGAAAGTCCGGACTCCGAAGGGCAAGGTGGTGGCTAACGGCCACCCGGGGTGACCCGCGGGAAAGTGCCACAGAGAACAGACCGCCTCCGGTTCGCCGGGGGTAAGGGTGAAACGGTGGTGTAAGAGACCACCAGCACGCCAGGCGACTGGCGTGGCTGGGTAAACCCCACCTGGAGCAAGATCAGACAGCGTGTGACCGAGGGCGGCCCGTCCGAGCACGCGGGTAGATCGCTGGAGGCCACCGGCAACGGTGGTCCTAGATGGATGATCGCCACGTGTCCGCCGCGTGCGGCGGGCGCCATACAAAATCCGGCTTACAGGCCGGCTCATCCACCCACCGTGCCGTGGGGCGGCGCGGAGCGACCCACCGGGACGCCGTGGACACCGAGGCGAAGGCGGTCACGAGCCGTTGATCCTGGCGCCGATCCACCAGATCGCGCCGGCGAACGTCCCGGTCGCCCCGAGAAGGATCGCGCGGAACGCGAACCTCACCGCGTGCCGGCCACTACGCGTGCGGCCGTTGATGCTCAGGACCGCGCCCAGCGCGAAGCTGAGGTAGCCGAGCAGGAGGACAGCCAGGGAGGAGCACCACGCCCACGTCAACATCTGGTTCGGGTTCCTCTTCCATGGTCGGTGGCGTGGGTCCCCTGTGGTCGTGCTGACTGGCGCCTCGATCAGTGCCGGGAATGGACAGTAGTCGACGTCGTCGTGGCTACGTGCGAGTAGGGGCGAACAGCACCTGAAACGTTGCGCGGATCAACGGTGTACGAACCGGACGCCGTGTCCAGCGGCCGTCCGGTCGCGGATCTGCGGCATGCAAGGATGTGACGCATGTTGGCATTCATCGGGCTGCTGCTCGTCATCTGGATCGTCCTTGCCGTCCTCGGTTTCGTGATCAAGGGCTTGTTGTGGCTGGCCTTCGTGGGGATCATCCTGTTCCTCGCGACGGCCGCATACGGCTGGATCAAGCGCAAGGTCTGACGACTACGGAGCAGCGCCCCACCTGGCCGATTCCGGTCGGGTGGGGCGCTTCGCTGTCCCGGCCCGGTCGGGTGCCGGCGCTGCTCGGGAGATCGGTACGTGGCGGGTTCGGAGGCAGTTCCCAGCCGGTGTTCCTAGCATCCGGCCATGGGGCTGTTCCGACATCACGCGCCGGCGCCGGACGTGTGTGACCGGTGCGGTCACATCGCGGGCATGCACGTGAACACCGTGCTGGGCTGTCGGCAGTGCGACTGCCCGCGCAGCCCCGGGCAGGTGCTGCGGCACATCGACCCGGACGGGACGGTGGGGGGACCGACGCCGCACGGCCGGTAGCGCCGAACGCTCCGCCATGATGGGCCGTATGACGCCTCGCGACCGCTCCTCGCTCTGGCGACAGGTCGCGGCCACGACGTCCGTGCCGCACGCCCATGCCCACGCCGACTCCCGGCATCGCCGACCGTTGTGGGATGCGCTGACGGCCGGCTTCACCAGTCTCGAGGTGGACGTCTGGGTGGTCGGTGGCCGGATCCTCGTCGGGCACAGCGCGCCGAGCCCGCTGCGGAGCCTGCGCCGGCTCTACCTCGACCCGCTGGCCGCGATGATCCGCGAAACCGGTTGCGTGCACAGCGATTCCAGTGAGCCGATCACGCTGCTGCTCGACGTCAAGAGCAATCCGCGCAGGGCGCGGCCGGTCATCGAGGCGACGCTGCGGCGCTACTCCGACCTGGTCAGTTCCTGGCAGGACGGGCGGTTCGCGGCCGCCGGCGTCACGGTGATCGTCAGCGGAACCCTCTCCGAGCAGCTGTATGACGCCCCACACCGCTGGACCGGTGTCGACGGTCGGGTTCGACGCACCGGTCTCGATGTCACGGCGGACCTGATGCCGTTGCGCAGCGACTGCTGGCCCGAGCTCTTCTCCTGGCGGGGCGTCGGGCAGATGCCGGCCGATCAGCGTGTGCGGCTGGACCGGATGGTCGCCGACGCACACTCCCGCGGCCAGCGGGTGCGCTTCTGGGACACCCCCGACCGGCCGGGACCTGCCCGGGACACACTCTGGGCGACGCTGCTGGATGCCGGTGTGGACCATCTCGACACCGACGACCTCAGCGGCGCGCGCGACTTCCTGAGGGCCCGTGCGCCCCGACGACGTGGCTAGGTGGGAAAGTCACCAGGATGTCTCGCGCGGCCGGCCCTCGTCGTACCCGCTGGCACTCTGCACGCCGACCAGTGCGCGCTCGCGGAACTGCGCGATGCTGCGGGCGCCGGCGTAGGTGAAGCTGGACCGCACCCCGGCAATGATCGAGTCGATCAGGTCCTCGACACCCGGACGTGCCGGGTCCAGGAACATCCGCGAGGAGGAGATGCCCTCCTCGAACAGCGCGGACCGTGCGCGGTCGAACGCGCTGCGCGCCTGCGTCCGCCCACTGACGGCACGCGCACTCGCCATACCGAACGACTCCTTGAACAGGCGCCCGTCGGCGTCGGTGTTGAGGTCGCCCGGGCTCTCCCAGGTGCCGGCGAACCACGAGCCGATCATCACCGACCCGGCACCGGCAGCCAGCGCGAGGGCCACGTCCCGCGGGTACTTCACACCGCCGTCGGCCCACACGGACGCGCCGAGTTCCGTTGCCGCGGCGGCGCATTCGAGCACTGCGGAGAACTGCGGGCGGCCGACTCCGGTCATCATCCGGGTGGTGCACATGGCACCCGGTCCGACGCCGACCTTGATGATGTCGGCGCCCGCGGTGGCCAGATCGCGCGCCCCGTCGGCGGTCACCACGTTGCCTGCGGCGACCGGGACGCGGTTGCCGACCTGGGCTGCGTGCTCGTCGCGGACGGCCCGGACGACGGCGAGTGCGTCGATCATCTTGTCCTGGTGGCCGTGCGCGGTGTCGACCACCAGCACGTCGGCGCCGGCGTCGAGCGCGGCGGCCGCCTTGGCCCGCACGTCGCCGTTGATGCCGATGGCGACGCCGATGCGCAGCCGGCCGTCGGCGTCCACTGCCGGCCGGTAGATCGTCGAGCGCAGGATGACCTGCCGGGTGAGCACCCCGGCGAGTTCGCCGTCGCGCACGACCGGCGCGAGCTCGAAGTGGTGCTCGGTGAGGGAGTCGAAGACCGCACCGAGGTCGTCGCCGTCCTTGACGGTGAACAGGTCGCGGGTCATCACCTCGCCGACGGTGGCGAAGCGGTCGACCCGCCGGGAATGCCGCTCGGTCACCAGCCCGACCGGTGCCCGCAGGTCATCCACCACGACGGCGGTGCGGTGTGCGCGCTTGCCGATGAGCGCCAGCACATTGCCGACCGGTTCGTCGGGGCGCACGGTCACCGGCGTCTCGTAGACCGTGTGACGCGACTTCACATACCCGACCGTCTCGCGCATCGCGTGCTCCGGGATGTCCTGCGGCAGCACCGCGATCGCGCCGCGCCGCGCGATGGTCTCGGCCATCCGGCGCCCGGAGATCGCGGTCATGTTCGCCACGACGAGCGGAATGGTGGTGCCGACCCCGTCCGGGGTGGTCAGGTCGACGTCGAGGCGGCTGCTCACCGAGGAACGGGAGGGCGCCATGAAGACGTCGTTGTAGGTCAGGTCGTATGCCGGGCGGTCGCCGAGGAACTTCACGTTCGGCCATGCTACGTGTGATCGTCCCGCGCGTCATACCGTGAGAGGCATGCAGATCACACATCTTGGTCATTCCTGCCTGCTCGTCGAGGTCGCCGGACGCCGGGTCCTGCTCGATCCGGGCACGTTCTCCTCGTTCGAGGGCGTCGAGGGCCTGGACGCGGTGCTGATCACCCACCAGCACTTCGACCATCTCGACCCGGATCGCGTGCCGGTGTTGCTGGAGCGCAACCCGCACGCCGTGGTGCACGCGGACCCGGAGTCGGTGCGACTGCTCGCCGACAAGGACATCCCGGCCCGTCCGACGGTGGACGGTGAGCCGTTCTCGTTCGGGGACCTCACGGTGACGCCGGTCGGCGCGCAACACGCGGTGATCACCGAGTACGTCCCGCGCATCGCCAACGTCGGGCTGGTGTTGCGCGCGCCGGGCGAGCCCTCGCTGTTCCACCCCGGCGACGCGCTGGACGCGGAGGTCCCGGCGGTCGACCTGCTGGCCGTGCCGGTCAGTGCACCGTGGTGTGCGGTGAAGGAGACCGTCGAGTTCGTCCGACGCATCGCACCGACAGCGGTCGTGCCGATCCACGATGGCCTGCTGACCGATCCCGGCCGTGGCGTCTACCTGCACCACATCACCGAATTCGGGCGCGACGGCGGCGTACCCGTGCGGGACCTGCGCGGCGCCGGTGCCGTGACGGTCTGAGCGAAGCAGGCCGTCCGGCCCCGGGTACCTTGGTGGCCGTGAAGCTGCGAGTGACCACCTGCCATGACCGTGACACCTGGGACCGCGCCGTTCTGTCCGCTGGGGGTCACCCGCTGCAGCTGTGGGGATGGGGCGAGGTCAAGTCACGTTACGCGTGGACGGCCGACCGGCTGTTCGTCCAGGACGCGCAGGGCCGCCAGGTCGGGGCGGCCCAGGTGCTCCACCGCCGGTTGCCGCCGCCGTTCAGGTCCCTCGCCTACATCCCGCGCGGCCCGGTCGCCGTCGAGGGCGACCGGGCGGCCGTGCTCACCGCGCTGGCCGACCACGTCAAGGGCACCCGAGGCTCGATCGCGCTGAGCATCGAGCCGGATTGGGCCGATCCGCAGTCGCCGCTGCCCAAGGGCGTCGACGACGAGGAGATCGCCCGCATTCAGCAGTCACCCCCGACCGGCTGGCTGGCGTCGGTCGCCGGTGCTGGATTCCGCCGCAGCGCCAACACCGGCCTGATCCCGCGCACCCTGGTCGTCGACCTGACACCGGACGAGGACGACATCCGGGGGGCCTTCAACTCCAGCACCCGGCAGAACGTCCGCAAGTCGTTCCGCGCCGAGGGTGTCCGCTTCGGCCTGGTCACCTCCGATGCCGACCTGGAGCAGGTGCTGGCGATCAACAAGGAGACCGGCCGGCGCGCCGGCTTCGCGGTGCACGACGACAGCTACCATCGCGCGATCCGTGACCTGATGGGGGAGCGCTCCCAACTCCTCGCCGCCTGGGAGGGCGACGACCTCGTGGCGTTCGTCTGGCTGGTCGTCTCCGACACCACGGCCTTCGAGCTGTATGGCGGGGTCTCCCCGCGCGGCATGAAGCTGCGGCTCAACTACGGCCTGAAGTTCCACGCGATGCAACACGTGAAGGCGCAAGGCGTGGCGCGGTACGACTTCAACGGCCTGCTCAATGACGGCATCTCCGACTTCAAGCGACAGTTCAGCAAGCACGAGGACCTGCTGATCGGCACCTGGGACAAGCCGCTGTCGCCGCTCTACCCGGCGTTCGCGACGGCGCTGCCGACGGTGCGGCACGCGCTCAAGCGCGGTCTGCCGGCCCTGCGCGCGACGGCCCGTGACCCGAAATCGGCACTCGACCGGGTGGCCGGCACCGTCCGCCGGCGGGGCGACACCAAGCCCTGAGCCGGCAGTCCTGAGCTACAGCCGCTGCTGCTTGAGGGTCGCCGCGTGATCGGCCAGCCACGCCGCACCGACGATGCCGGCCGCGTTGCGCAACTGCGCCGCGACGATCGGCGCGCGCAGGTGCAGCAACGGCAGGAACTTGTCGGCCTTCTTCGAGATGCCACCGCCCACGACGATCAGGTCCGGCCAGAGCAGGTCCTCGATGTGGCTGTAGTAGCGCTGCAGGCGCTGGGCCCATTGCTCCCAGGACAGGTCCTCCAGGACGTGAGCGCTCTCGGCGGCCTTGGTCTCGGCGTCGTGGCCGTCGATCTCCAGGTGGCCCAGCTCGGAATTGGGCAGCAACTGCCCGTCGACCAGGAGCGCGGAGCCGATGCCGGTGCCGAGGGTCGACACCAGCACAGTGCCCTCGGTGTTGCGTGCCGCACCGAAGCGCAACTCGCCGACACCGGCTGCGTCCGCATCGTTGACGACCGTCACGTACCTGCCCAGCCGTCTGCTCAGCAGGTCCTCGACGTTGGTGCCGATCCACGAACTGTCAATGTTCGCAGCGGTCCTCACCACGCCGTGAGTCACCACACAGGGCAGGGTGATGCCGATCGGCTGGCCGTCGATGTCGTCGGCGAACTTGTCGGCGATCTGCTCGATCACCTCGGCCACCGCGTCCGGCGTGGACTCCTTGGGGGTGTCGATGCGCAACCGGTCCTTGGCGAAGGCACCCTTGTCCAGATCGACCGGAGCTCCCTTGATGCCGGTGCCGCCCACATCGATGCCCAGCGGGTAGGTGGTGGTCATTTCTTTCCAGGCTCCTTCGCGACTGCTGCTGTGACCAAGACCTTATGGCACGGTCAGGATCTCCGGCCCGCTGTCGGTGATCAGCACGGTGTGCTCGAACTGCGCGGACCGTCGCAGGTCCCGGGTGGCGACGGTCCATCCGTCGTCCCACAGGGTCCAGTCCGCGGTGCCCAGATTGAGCATCGGCTCGACGGTGAACGTCATACCCGGCTCGATCACGTCCGCGTGCGCCGGCGCGGCGTCGTAATGGGGGATGACCAGTCCGGAGTGGAAGACCGGGCCGACACCATGTCCGGTGTAGTCGCGCACCACGCCGTACCCGAACCGCTGGGCGTACTTCTCGATGACCCGGCCGATGACGTTGACGGCCCGCCCGGGCAGCGCCGCCTTGATGCCGCGCAGCATCGCCTGCTCGGTGCGTTCGACCAGCAGCCGTGACTCCTCGTCGACGTCCCCGACCAGGAAGGTCGCGCAGTTGTCGCCGTGGGCGCCGTCCTTGTATGCCGTGACGTCGATCTTGACGATGTCGCCGTCCGCCAGCGGCCGGTCGTCGGGTATGCCGTGACAGACGATCTCGTTGACGCTGGTGCACAAGGATTTGGGGAACCCGCGATATCCGAGCGTCGACGGATAGGCACCGTGGTCGAGCATGAACTCGTGACCGATCCGGTCGAGCTCGTCGGTCGTGACCCCGGGACGGACGGCGGCACCGGCGGCCTGCAGCGCCTGCGCAGCGATGCGGGCGGCCACCCGGATCCGGTGGATCAGCTCCGGGTCCCGGACCTCCGGGCGGGTGAACGGCGCCGGCGCCGGCCGACCGACGTATTCGGGCCGGTCGATGATGGCGGGGACGGCACGGCGCGGGCCGATGCGACCGGCTCGCACCGGTGGGCTGGTGACGGACATAGGGTGCAGTCTAAGGAGCGAAGACCCGACCATCACGACGACGGAGCCGCACCGTGGCCTACTGGTACAACGTGGACAGCAACAAGGTCGAGCAGGACGGCGAGACCGACCCCAAGGCCAACCTGCTGGGTCCCTACGAGACCGAGGCCGAAGCCCGCAACGCGATCCAGCACGCGGCCGAGCGCACGGCCGCCTGGGACGCCGAGGACAAGGAATGGAACGGCGACAACTGACCGAGCGACGCGTGCGCGTCATACCCCGTTGCTGAAGCCCTACCGCGCGCTGCTCGCCACCCCGGAGGCCGCGCGCTTCCTCGTCGGGTCGTTGATCGCCCGTCTCGGCGGGGCGATGTTCGGTGTGGCCGTGGTGGCGATGGTTGCCGGGCGCAGCGGCTCCTACTCGCTCGCCGGGGCCGTCTCCGCGGTCGGCCTGATCATGCTGGCCGCCACTGCCGCCGGCGTCGGCCGGATGGTCGACCGATTCGGGCAGCGCCGGGTGACCGTGCCGCTCGCCCTGTGGGGCGTGTGCTGGGACGCGGTCCTGGTCGTCGTGTCCATGTCCGGTGCGCCGCACTGGATGCTGTTCGTGGCCTACCCCCTGTCGGCGGTCGTGGCCGCCCCCGACGCGATGAGCCGGGCCCGCTGGGTCCACCTGCTGGCCGGCCAGCCGGAGCGGTTGCACACCGCCATGTCGCTGGAGCAAGTGCTCGACGAGTTCGCGTTCGTCGTGGGGCCGGCGGTCGCGGTGCTGCTGGCGACGACCGTGACGCCGGAGGCCGGCTTCATCGCCGCGGCCGTCCTCTACGCCGTCGGGTCGCTGCTGTTCGTCAGTGCGCGTGCCAGTGAACCCCCGGTCCAGCCGCCGGGGAGCGGGGTGGCGGCAGGCGTCATACGCAATCTGCCGGTGCTGGTGGTGGCGCTCATCATGGTGCTGACCGGCGGCATCCTCGGCGCGAACGACGTGGTCACCCTGGCGTTCTCCGCGGAGCGCGGGCACAAGGACCTCGCCGGGCTGATCCTCGCGCTGTTCGCTCTCGGATCCGGTTGCGCCGCAATAGTTTTCGGCGCACGGGAGATGAAGGGTTCGCTGTCGCGGACCCTGCTGCTCGGCACCGTGGCGATGTGCGTCCTGGAGGCGCCGATCCTGCTGGTGGACAACCTCGTGGCGCTCGCGGTGGTGCTGCTGATCGCGGGCGCTGCCACCGCGCCCACGCTGATCACCTCGATGAAGCTGGCCCAGACGCTCGTGCGGCCCGGGCAGGTCAACGAGTCGATGGGGGTCGTTTTCACCGGGCTGCTCATCGGCGTCGCGGCCGGATCGGCGATCAGCGGCGCGGTCATCGAGCGGTGGAACGCTCACGTCGCGTATGCCGTGCCCGTGCTGTCCGGGGTCGGCGCGATCGCACTGGCCGCGTTGGCGTTCCGTCTGTTGCAGCGGACCGCCCCGCCGGCACCTCCGGCCGAGATTCAGCTGTCCGGCTGACCCGCGAGCGGTCCGGTGGTCTTGCGCACGATCAGATGCGTCTCCAGCTGGAACGGGTGCGAGAACGCGTCGGGGTCGTCGGCGAGCGTCAGCACCCGCTCGACCGCGACCTTGCCCATCTCGACCAGCGGCTGATAGACGGTGGTCAGCGGGATCGGCGCCCAACGGGCCATCAGGGTGTCGTCGAAGCCGACCACCGACAGGTCGCCCGGGACCGTCATACCGCGTTCCATCGCTGCGCGCAGGGTACCCAACGCACTGGCGTCGCTGGAGGCGAAGATCGCCGTCGGGGGATCGGGCAACGCCAGCATGGCGTGTGCGGCGTGCAGGCTCGGCTCGACGGCATACACGTCGCCGAGGACGAGTGCGGGGTCGAAGTCGATCCCGGCATCGGTCAGCGCGCTGGTGTAGCCGTGCAGTCGCTCGCGGGCCGGTTGCGAGGTCGGTGGGCCGTTGAGGAAGCCGATGCGGCGGTGCCCGAGGTCGAGCAGGTGCTGGGTCGCCTCCCGGCCGCCGGCCCAGTTGGTCGCCGCGACGGTCACCACCGACCGGGTGGTGGTGCCGATCGGGTCGACCACCACCAGCGCGATGCCGGCGTCGGCACACCACTGCAGCTCCAGGTCGGTCATCGGCGTCGTCACCGTCACCAGGGCGCCGATGCCGCGGGCGGCGACCGAGTCGAACCATCGCTTGGTGAGCCCCCGCGGTTGCTCGTCGGTCAGCATCCGCTCGATGACCAGCGACTGCCCCAGCCGCATGGCGGCTTCGGTGGCGCCGCTGAGCACCGACAGCGAGTAGGGGCTGATCAGGTCGTCGAAGAGGATCAGCACCGAATTGGCGCGCTGCCGGGCTCGGTGGCGTGCGTGATAGCCGAGATTGGCGGCCGACCGCAGCACCTTCTCGGAGGTCTTCGGGCTCACGTCCGGGCGGCCGTTGAGCACCTTCGACGCGGTGGACATCGACACGCCGGCGTCCTCGGCAACGGCCCGCAGCGTCGTCATGATGCGGCTCGTTCGATGTGCATGTCGCTCCCTGCTGTGCGTGGACGTTCTGGCCGAACGTTCGTCGAAACTGCTTGACCGGTGGCCCGGGCGGACTTAGATTAACCCGAACCGAAACGTTTCCGAAAGTTTCGAAGACCTGCTGAGGAGTCCGTTCATGTCCGTGTCACGTCGTCAGCTTCTGATGGGTGCGGTGGCGTTCGCACCCCTGTTCGCGCTCACAGCCTGCGGTAGCGGCGGTGGCAAGCCGGGCGGAGCGGGTTCGTCCGGTCTGTCCGCCTGGGCGCTCACCGGTGGGCCCGAGCAGGTCTTCAAGGACACCTTCGCCGCCTGGAACAAGGACAACCCGGACCACAAGTTCACCGTCCAGTACTTCGCGAACGACTCCTACAAGCAGAAGATCCGCACCAGCGTCGGGTCCGGCAACGGCCCGACGCTGATCTATTCCTGGGCGGGCGGCACGCTGCGCGACTACGTCGCCAGCAAGGACGTCGTCGACATCACCGACAAGATCCCCACGTTGACCAAGCGCGCGATCCCCTCCGTGCTCGATGTCGGCAAGGTCGACGGCAAGGTGTATGCCGTCCCGATCAACAACTCGCAGCCCGAGTTGATCTACTACAACAAGAAGCTGTTCAAGCAGGCCGGCGTCGAGGTGCCCAAGACCTTCGACGAGCTGCTCACCGCGGTCCAGAAGCTGAAGGCCAAGGGCATCCTGCCGATCGCGCTCGCCGGCCAGAGCCAGTGGCCGGAGCTGATGTGGATCGAGTTCCTGGTCGACCGGATCGGTGGCCCGGCGCCGTTCAACAAGGCGTACCAGCAGGAGAAGGGCGCCTGGTCGGACCCGGCCTTCGAGAAGGCGTTCGGCAAGCTGAAGCAACTCATCGACGCCGGGGCGTTCGGCAACAAGTTCGGCTCGGTGGTCGCCGACAACAACGCCGACGCGGCCCTGGTCTACACCGACAAGGCGGCGATGTTGCTGCAGGGCAACTGGGTCTACACGACCTTCACCACCGATGCCAAGAAGTGGGTCGAGGACGGCAACCTGGGCTGGTTCGCCTTCCCGTCGGTGGAAGGTGGCGTCGGCGACCCGAGCAACGTCTACGGCAACCCGGCCAACTACTTCTCGGTGTCCGCCAAGGCGTCCAAGGCGGACCAGGACCTGGCCGCCAAATTCCTCGACAAGTACAACCTGGACGACAAGGCGTGTCAGGAACTCATCGACATGGGCCTCATCCCCGCTGTCCAGAACATCGAGAGCAAGCTCGAGGCCAGCAAGGACAAGGACTTCCTGCTGTTCACCTACAACCAGACCAAGAATGCCAAGAGCTTCCAGCTGTCCTGGGACCAGGCACTCTCCGACGAGCAGGCACAGACCGTACTCACCAAGTTGTCCGCGTTCTTCCTCGGCCAGGCGACCGCCATGGACTTCATCACGGCGATGAACGGCACGATCAAATGAGTTCGGACGGGACTGCCGCAGCCGCGGCGGACCGTCCACGCAACGCGAGTCGGATCGCCGGCCGGAACGCCCGTCGCGGAGCCGGCCGCGGTACGGGACGAGGTCCGAGTCTGTGGATGCTGGCCCCGGCCATGGCGTTCTTCGCGTTCTTCGGACTGGTGCCGCTGGTCGGCACCCTGGTGCTGTCCTTCTTCGACTGGAACGGCCTGGGCACCCCGGCCTTCTCCGGGCTGGACAACTGGACGTCGGTGCTGCAGCAGAGCTCGATGTACCACGCGCTCTGGCTGACGATCCTGATGTGCATCGCGACCTTCGTCGTGCAGTTCCCGCTGAGTCTGTTGATCGGCGTCTTCATGGCCGGCCGGCAGCGCTATCGGGCGGTGCTGGCGGTGCTCTACTTCCTGCCGCTGCTGTTCTCCGCGACCGCCATCGGCATTGCGTTCAAGAACCTGCTCGATCCCAACTTCGGGCTGTCGAACGCGCTGCATTTTGGTCTGCTGCAACAGGATTGGCTCGGTTCGCCGACGCTGGCGTTCTGGGTCGTGATCGCCGTGGTGTCGTGGTGCTTCATCCCGTTCCACTCACTGCTCTACCAGGCCGGGGCGCGGCAGATCCCGCAGTCGCTCTACGAGGCCGCCCAGCTGGACGGTGCCGGCCGGGTCCGCTGCTTCTTCAGCATCACCCTGCCGCAGCTGAAGTACACGATCGTAACCAGTACGACGCTGATGATCGTGGGCACGTTGACGGCCTTCGACCTCATCTACGTGATGACCAACGGCGGCCCCGGGGACGCAACGCGCATCCTGCCGGTCGACATGTACCTGCAGGGTTTCAAGAGCAATGACATGGGAGTCGCCAGTGTGATCGCGGTGATCCTGATCGTCCTCGGACTGACCTTCTCGCTGGTGCTGAACCGGTTGAGCGGATCGGACCGCATGGAGAGCCAGATGGAGGGCATGTGATGGCGCGCGCGGTCACGACACGGCAGCGGCCCAACGTCTTCGGCGGTGTGCTCGGATTCGTCTGGCTGATCCTCACGATCGGCCCGATCTACTACGTGGTGATCACCAGCCTGAAGTCACAGGCCGATTACTACAGCTCCAACGCCCTGGGCATCCCGACCGATCCGACGCTGCGTGCCTACCGGACGGTGCTGCACAACGACTTCCTGCGCTACTTCGTCAACAGCCTGCTCGTGGCCGTGGTCACAGTGGTCGTGGTGGTGGCGATCTCGCTGATGGCCAGCTACGTCATCGTGCGCCGCTCCTCGCTCATCGCCCGTATGTCGCAACGCGTCTTCCTGCTCGGGATCGCCATCCCGATCCAGGCGACGATCGTGCCGGTCTACTACCTGATCGTGCAGCTCGATCTCTACGACACCCTGCCGGCGCTGATGCTGCCGGGCATCGCATTCGCGATCCCGATCACCGTGCTGATCCTGGTCAACTACCTGCGCGACATACCCGCCGAACTCTACGACTCGATGCACGCGGACGGCGCGAGCGACTGGCGCACTTTCGTCAGCCTGGTGCTGCCCCTGTCGAAGCCCGCGATCACGACGGTCGCGATCTACGACGCGCTCAACTGCTGGAACGGATTCCTCTTCCCGTTGATCCTCACCCAGAGCGAGAACGTGCGCACCTTGCCGTTGTCGCTATGGAGCTACCAGGGCGAGTTCAACTCGGACATCCCCGCCGTGCTCGCGGCGATCGTGTTGTCCTGCCTGCCGATCCTGGCGGCATACATCATCGGGCGTCGCCAACTGGTCGCCGGCCTCACCGCCGGCTTCGGAAAGTGAACCATGACTTCAGAACAGACGGTGGGGATGGCCTCCCTGCCCTGGAACGACACGACACTGCCGGTCGAGGACCGCGTCGCGGCGCTGCTCGGCGAGCTGACAGTCGCTGAGAAGGCGGCCCAACTCGGCTCCTACTGGCCACGACCGCAAGAGGATTCGGCAGACGGTGACGTCGCGCCGATGCAGTCGGCCTTCGAGGAGGGGCGCCGCGATCTGGCCGGGACGGCGCGGGACGGCCTCGGCCACCTGACGCGCGTCTTCGGCTCCGGACCGGTGGACCCGGCCACGGGCGCACAACGGTTGCGTGAGCTGCAGCGGTACGTCGTCGACCATCAGCGGCTGGGCATCCCGGCGATCGCCCACGAGGAGTGCCTCACCGGGTTCACCACGCTCGGGGCCACCTGCTATCCCGCCGCCATCGCCTGGGGCGCATCCTTCGAACCCGAGCTGGTGGCGGCGATGGCGACGCGAATCGGCAATGACATGAAGGCTGTCGGGGTGCACCACGGCCTGTCCCCGGTGCTGGACGTGGTGCGTGACTACCGCTGGGGGCGGGTCGAGGAGACGATGGGGGAGGACCCGTATCTGACCGGCACCCTGGGCGTGTCCTACGTGCGTGGACTGCAGGACGCCGGAGTCATCGCCACCCTCAAGCACTTCGCCGGGTATGCCGCCTCCCGCGCCGGGCGCAACCACGCACCGGTGTCGATCGGGCCGCGTGAGTTCGAGGACGTCATCCTGGTGCCGTTCGAGATGGCGGTCCGGCTCGGCGGCGTGGAGTCGGTCATGAACTCCTATGCCGACGTGGACGGCGAACCACCCGCGGCGTCATACCGCTTGTTGACCCAGATCCTGCGCGATCGTTGGGGATTCGAGGGCACCGTGGTGTCCGATTACTGGGCGGTGACCTTCCTGCAGTCGATGCACCGCGTGGCGGAGACCAGGGACGACGCCGGCGTCCTGGCACTGAGCGCCGGGATGGACGTCGAGCTGCCCGAGACCAGTGCCTTCTTCGGCCTGGCCGACGCGGTGCGGTCCGGCCGTCTCGCCGAAGACGTGCTGGACCGGGCCGTGGCGCGGGTGATGCGGCACAAGATCACCCTCGGCCTGCTCGACCCCGACTGGGTCGCGGCGCCGCCGACGGCCGACCGGGTGGAGCTCGACAGCGCCGGCAACCGGGCACTGGCCCGCACCCTGGCGGAGCGGTCGATCGTCCTGGTGCGCAACGAGAATCACGCGCTGCCACTGACGGCCGGCGCCCAGCGAGTCGGTGTGATCGGACCCTCCGCGGTGCAGGCCCGCACCTACCTCGGGTGTTACACCTTTCCCAACCACGTGTTGTCCCGCTTCGAGGAGCACGGCGCCGGCATCGACCTGCAGACGTTGGTCGACGCCCTGGATGCCGAGCTGCCGCAGGCGACGCTGCGGCACGCACGCGGTGTCGACTTCACCGACCTCGATCTGTCCGGTGTGCCGGAGGCGCTCGAGGTCGTCCGCGACAGCGACGTGGTCGTGCTGGCCGTCGGCGATCTGGCGGGGCTGTTCGGCAGGGGCACGTCGGGCGAGGGCTGCGACGTGGTCGATCTCGCCCTGCCCGGTGCGCAGCCGCAGTTGGTCGATGCGGTGCTCACCGAGGCGCAGCGGCTGGGTGTCCCGGTCGTCCTGGTCCTGATCACCGGACGTCCTTACGCGGTGGGCGATTTCGTCGACCGGACGGCCGCGATCGTGCAAGCCTTCATGCCCGGTGAGGAGGGTGGTGCTGCCATCGCCGGCGTGCTCTCCGGACGAGTCAACCCGAGCGGCAAGCTCTCGGTCGGACTTCCGGCGCTCCGCGGCGGGCAGCCCGGCACCTATCTGGGACCGCCGTTGGCGATCAGCGACGACGGCGTCTCCAACCTCGACCCGCAGCCGGCGTACCCCTTCGGTCACGGACTGAGCTACACCACCTTCGAGGTCGCCGACCTCGGCGTGTCCGCAGACTCCATGCCGGCGGACGGCACCGTGCTGGTGAGTGCGACCGTTCGCAACACCGGTGATCGGGCCGGTGCGGAGGTGGTCCAGCTCTATCTGTCGGATCCGGTGGCGCAGGTGGTCCGGCCGACCCGCTGGCTCAGCGGGTTCGCCAAAGTCGACCTCGCGCCCGGTGCGGCAGCGCGCGTCACCTTCGAGGTGCACGCCGACCGCACATCCTTCATCGGCCTGGCCGGCCACCGCATCGTCGAGCCGGGCGACGTCGAGATCGCGCTCGGCACGGCCAGCGACGCGTTGCCGCTCACCGGACGGTTCCGCATCGACGGCGCGGTCCGGGAGGTCGGCGAGGGACGGGTGCTGCACACCCCGGCGACCGTCGTCCCGGCACCGCACTGACGTCATACACACTTGTTCTGATCACTCACCAGGAAGCAGGCATCCCCATGGCACTCACCCCGACCCCCGACGACAAGTTCTCCTTCGGCCTGTGGACGGTCGGCTGGACCGGCGTGGACCCGTTCGGCACGGCGTCCCGCGAGCCCCTCGAACCGTGGGACTACGTCAAGCACTTGGCCGACCTGGGCGTCTGGGGCATCACCTTCCACGACAACGACGTCTTCGCGTTCGACGCCGACGAGGCGAGCAAGCGCTCCCGGATCGAGCAGTTGAAGAAGTCCAGCGACGCGGCCGGCATTACCATCGAGAAGGTCACGACCAACAAGTTCACCCACCCGGACTTCATGGACTGCGGGCGTACCCGCAACGACCGCGGCGTCCGCCGGTTCGGACTGCGCAAGATCCTCGGCGCGGTCGACATCGCGGCCGAGTGCGGCGCGCAGACGTTCGTCATGTGGGGCGGCCGGGAAGGTGCCGAGTACGACGGCAGCAAGAACGTGTATGCCGCCCTCGAGCGCTACAAGGAGGGCATCGACACGGTCGCGGCATACATCAAGGACAAGGGCTACGACCTGCGAATCGCCTTGGAGCCCAAGCCGAACGAGCCGCGTGGTGACATCTTCCTGCCCACCGTCGGGCACGCGCTGGCGTTCATCGCCGAGCTCGACAACGGCGACATCGTCGGGCTCAACCCGGAGACCGGTCACGAGCAGATGGCCAACCTCAACTACAGCCACCAGCTCGCGCAGGCACTGTGGAGCGGCAAGCTGTTCCACCTCGACCTCAACGGTCAGCGCGGCCTGAAGTACGACCAGGACCTGGTCTTCGGGCACGGCGACCTGCTGTCGGCGTTCTTCACCGTCGACCTGTTGGAGAACGGCTTCCCGGGCCAGCCGGACGCGCCGCGGTACACCGGCCCCCGGCACTTCGACTACAAGCCGTCACGCACCGAGAACATGCAGGGCGTATGGGATTCGGCCGCGGCCTGCATGTCGACCTACCTGCACCTGGCGGAGAAGGCTCGGGCGTTCCGGGCGGACCCGCGGGTCGCGGAGGCGATGGAGTATGCCGGCGTGACCGCGTTGCAGGAGCCGACGCTGGCGGCAGGTGAATCGCTCGCCGACTTCCTGGCGGCGGACGACGACTTCGACGTCCAGCAGGCGGCGGAGCGTGACTACGGCTTCGTGAAGCTGAACCAGCTCGCGGTCGAGCACCTCACCGGTCGCTGAGGTCGTGCCGACGGCGCCGTTCGTCGACAGAATGACGCGGCGTCGTCGGGCCCGCTGGGGCAGCTCGCGGGGCTATGCCGTGGCCGCGGACCGGTCCCGCCGCGTCGGATGGACCGCTCGACCGCGCAGGGCGACCACCGAGGCGACGACCACGACGGACTCGCTGATCACGGACACCACGCCCAGCGGCTCGAACCAGTTGCCGACATCGTCGGCGAGCATCGGGAACGCCACGATCCGGGTGGCGGCATACCCGATCACGGCCAGGCCGCACGTCAGGACCGACAGCGCGTAGACACGCGGCGCGTCGTGCACCAGCAGGGTTGCGGCCAGCACGACGCACGCGACCGTCAGCACGATGAACAAGGCGCCCATGTAGGGCGCCTCGTCCAGGTGCGGCGCGATTACCGGCACGTGCGCGCACGCGGCGACGAGCGCGGCCGCCACGACCAGCAGGCGCAGCGGGGACCGCAGCGGCCTGCCCAGGAAACGGTCGATCATGACGAACCCCTTGTGTTCGGTGAGTGGAGCGAAGTCACCGGTGATTCGTCGCCGACGACGATCCGGATGGGCACGGACGCGGGTGGCACTCGGTCGCGGAGACGGCCGAAGTCATTAGACTGGCTAACAATGAGTGAGATGCCGGAGTTCGACCTGAAACGACTGGCGATCCCGGCATACGCTCCGTCGCTGCTCTTCGGAGTGGCCGAGGGCGCCATGCTCCCCGTGGTCCCGTTGTCGGCGCGCGAGCTGGGCGGCTCGGTGGCGACCGCCGCGCTGATGGTCACCCTGCTGAACATCGGCTCGCTGCTCTTCAATGTCCCGAGCTCGATGATCACCGCCAAGTACGGCGAACGCCACGCGATCATCGGCGCCTCGATCGTCGGTGTGCTGGCGGCTGCCCTGTGCATGACCGCGAACACCGTGTGGCTCTTCGGTGCCGGCGCCTTCCTCATGGGCGTCAGCGGCTCCGTCTTCATGCTCGCGCGGCAGAGCTACCTGACCGAGGCGGTGCCGGCGCGCTATCGCGCCCGAGCGCTGTCGACGCTCGGGGGAGTGATGCGCGTCGGCATGTTCCTCGGTCCGTTCGTGGGCGCGGCCGCGATGGGGCTGTGGCGCCTGCACGGCGCGTATGCCGTCTGTGTCGTGGCGCTCGCCGTCGCCGGCCTGGCGGGGGCCACCCTGCAGGATCTGCCGGCCGCCGCCGGCGCGGAGGGGACGACGGCGGCCAGCGCCACCGTGCGCGGGGTGGCCCGGGACTACAAGCACATCTTCCTGACCGTCGGCATGGGCATCCTGCTGGTCGCGATGATCCGTGCCACCCGGCAGGCGGTGATCCCGCTGTGGGCGGAGCACCTCGGGTTGTCGCCGCAGACCATCTCGGTGATCGCCGGCATCGCCGGGGGCGTCGACATGCTGGTGTTCTACCCGGCGGGGAAGGTCATGGACCTGTTCGGCCGACGCTGGGTGACCGTGCCCTCGATGCTGGTGATGGGGTTGTCCATGATGGCCATCCCGCTCACCCACGGCGCCGTCCTGCTCTGCGTCGTCGCGTGCGTCCTCGGCTTCGGCAACGGCATCGGATCCGGCATGGTGATGACGCTCGGGGCGGACTTCTCACCATCCGTGGGGCGGGCGCAGTTCCTCGGGATCTGGCGGGAACTCTCCGACGCCGGCGCAACGGTCGGGCCGGCCGTGCTGTCTGTGGTCACCGCGGCGGCCGCGCTGGCCGCCGGGATCGTGGTCTCCGGTGCGTTCGGCCTGCTCGCCGCCGCGGTCATGTGGTGGTCGGTCCCCACCAAGGGAGCCGGACCACAAACCCGTCAGGACTCGAAACTCTGCTCCGCGGAGGGGAACTCGCCGGACGCGACCTCGCGAGCGTAGTCCTGTGCGGCACGGCCGAGTTCGCCGCGCAGGTCGGCATACTTCTTGACGAACCGCGGTGCCTTCCCGCCGCGCAGGCCGGCCATGTCCTGCCAGACGAGCACCTGTGCATCGCAATCCGGACCGGCGCCGATGCCAATGGTGGGGATGGCGAGCGCCTCGGTGACCTTCCGTGCGGCCGGGGCCGGAACCATCTCCAGCACGATTGCGAAGCAGCCGGCGTCCTGCAGCGCCAGCGCGTCCTCCAGCAGGCGTTCGGCGCCCTCGCCGCGGCCCTGGACGCGGTAGCCGCCCAGCACGTGCTCGCTCTGCGGGGTGAACCCGATGTGGCCCATGACCGGGATACCGGCGCGGACGAGGAGTTCGACCTCGGGCACCATCGGTTTGCCACCCTCGAGCTTGACGGCGTGCGCCAGCCCCTCCTTCATGAAGCGGGCAGCGGTCTCCAGCGCCTGCTGCGGACTGGCCTGGTAGGAGCCGAACGGAAGGTCCGCCACCACCATCGCGTGCGAGGTCGCCGTGCTCACCGCCCGCACGAGCGGCAGCAGGTGGTCGACGGTGACCGGCACGGTGGTCTCGAAGCCGAAGACGTTGTTGCCGGCCGAGTCGCCGACCAGCAGCACCGGGATGCCGGCCTCGTCGAAGATCTCGGCGGCATACATGTCGTATGCCGTCAGCATCGCCCACTTCTCGCCCCGGGCCTTCTTCGCCTGCAGGTGAGGGACGCGGACCCGGCGCTGCGGGGCGGCCTGTGCGCCGGTGCCGTAGGGCGCGCTGACTTCTGAGGATGTGTCGGTCATGGCGTCGACCCTATCGGCGCGCGAATCCTCAACGGCAGGTAAAGCGCATGCATGGAAACATTAAAAGAACCTGGAGATGGCCCGCAAATACGCCCAGAAATGGGCAGGCTGACTGCGGCCCGCCGCACACCCCGTTCGCGGCGGCCGTTTCACATCGAGGTCCGGGCACGTAGCTCGCTGAGTGCCGTCCACCTCGCAGGAGAGCCTCACAGGAGGAACAAGTGACCACACGCGTCTTCAAGGCGGTCGCCGGAACGACGGCATTCGCCGCCACCGCGTCGTTCGCCATCGTCGGCCTGACCCAGCCGGCTCATGCACAGGTGGTGCCCCCGGCCGGACCCGGCCTCAGCCACCGCGCGGACAACCTGCCCAACCCCCGGGCAGAACAACAGGCGGCCGAGCGCACGGCTGCGGTCAACAAGCTCGTCAAGGGCGAGGCCGAGGTCAAGACGATCGACGGCAAGAAGGTCATCGAGCTGCAGGCGCCGGAGTCGGCCGCCCACGCCAAGAAACGCGGCAAGGGCACCACACCCAAGAAGGGCAAGTACGTCCAGTACGACCCCAACCAGTCGACCAAGATCTTCACCACGCTGGCCGAATTCGGCACCCAGACCAAGCCGCAGACCGGTGGTGCCGCGGGTCCGCTGCACAACCAGATCCCCAAGCCGGACCGCAGCACCAACAACTCGACCTACTGGGTCGACGACTTCAACCAGGCGCACTACAACGACCTGTTCAACGGTGACGGCGAGTCGTTCCGCAACTTCTACAAGGATCAGTCGCAGGGCCGGTTCGAGGTCGACACGACCGTGAGCGACTGGGTGCAGGTGCCCTACAACGAGGCGCGCTACGGCCACAACCCGGTCAAGGGTGACGGCACCAGCGAGGCCGAGGGCTACTGGGCGTTCGTGAAGGATTCGCTGACCGCTTGGTACAACAAGCAGATCGAGTCCGGTAAGACCAAGGCGCAGATCACCGAGGAACTCAAGCAGTTCGACACCTGGGACCGTTACGACTACGACGGTGACGGCGACTTCAACGAGCCCGACGGTTACATCGACCACTACGAGGCACTGCACGCCGGCGAGGGCGAGGAAGCCGGCGGCGGCGCCGAGGGCGCCGACGCCATCTGGTCGCACCGCTGGGCGGTGCAGACCGGCTACGGCACCTCGGGCCCGGCCGGCAACAAGTCCGGCGGTGTCCAGATCGGCGACACCGGCATCTGGGTGCAGGACTACACCACCGAGCCGGAGAACGGCGGCCTGGGCGTGTTCACCCACGAGTTCGGTCACGACCTGGGACTGCCCGACCTCTACGACACCACCAACAAGGGTGACAACACCGTCGGCTTCTGGAGTCTGATGAGCAGCGGCTCATGGCTCAACCACGGCAAGGACGCGATCGGCACCACGCCCGGTTACATGGACGCCTGGTCCAAGGTCCAGCTCGGCTGGAGCGACCTGCAGACCGTGCAGTACGGCAAGGACACCGAGGTCCACCTCGGCCCGGCCGACCTGGACAACCGCAAGGAGCCGCAGGCGGTCGCGGTCAGCCTGCCGGACAAGAAGATCACCACCGACTACAACACCCCGAAGTCCGGCACACATGAGTGGTGGAGCGGCAGCGCCGACAACCTCAACACCACGTTGTCCCGCCAGATCGACCTGACCGGTGCCAAGTCGGCTTCGGTGTCCGCCGCGGCGTGGTACGACATCGAGCAGGACTACGACTTCCTCTACGGCCAGGTCTCCACCGACGGCGGGTCCACCTGGACCACCGTCGGCGACGGAGTCACCGGCTCCCACAAGTCGTGGACCTCGGTGAGCTTCGACCTGACTCCGTATGCCGGCAAGAAGGTCCTCTTCCGGTTCGCATACCAGACCGACGGTGGGGTCCACTACGACGGCGCCTTCCTGGACGACCTCGCGGTGACGGTCGACGGTGTGACCACCACCGACGACGTGGAGTCGGCCGACTCCGCGTGGACGGCCGACGGGTTCACCCGGATGACCGGCAGCAACACCGTCACCAAGTCGCACTACTACCTCGCCGAGTCCCGTCGTTACTCCGGTTACGACGACACGCTGAAGACCGGTCCGTACAACTTCGGTTTCAGCGACAAGCCGGACTGGGTCGAGCACTACCCCTACCAGGACGGTCTGCTGGTCTGGTATGTCGACAACGAGTACGAGAACAACAACACCACGGTCCACCCGGGCCGCGGTCTCGTGCTGCCGGTCGACGCGCACCCGGTCCCCGTCGTCTGGAAGACCGGTGAGGTCGCCTCCAACCGGATCCAGAGCTACGACTCGACATTCGGCCTGCACAAGACCGACAAGTTCACGTTGCACCGCAAGGGCACGTCGCTGGACATGCCCAAGCAGGCAGGCAACCGGATGTTCGACGACAGCCGGACCGACGCCTACTGGTCCAGCCAGAACCCCACCGGTTCGGTGAAGGTCGCCGGCAGTGGCACGCAGATCATCGTCAAGCACAAGCAGGGTGACGGTCTGCTGCTGAACGTGAAGTTCCGCAAGTAGGGCCCGGACGAACCCACAGCACGCTGGTCGAGTGGCCCCTGCGCCGCTCGACCAGCGTGCTTTCGTATGTGCGGGTGGCAAGACCTCCGGCGCGTTGATGAGGCAGGATTCTGTTCATGGATCGACAGCAGGAATACGTGCTTCGCACGATCGAGGAACGCGACATCCGGTTCATCCGCCTGTGGTTCACCGACGTGCTGGGCACGCTGAAGTCGGTGGCGGTCGCGCCCGCCGAGTTGGACGGTGCGTTCGCCGAGGGCATCGGCTTCGACGGCAGTGCCATCGAGGGTCTGGCACGGGTCTACGAGTCCGACATGCTCGTCCTGCCGGACGCCGACACGTTCCAGGTGCTGCCCTGGCGCGGTGAGAACCCCGGCACCGCCCGGATGTTCTGCGACATCCGGCTGCCCGACGGGTCGGCCAGCATGGCCGACCCGCGCTACGTGCTGCAGCGCGCACTGGCCAAGGCCGCCGACAAGGGGCTGACCTTCTACACCCATCCGGAGATCGAGTTCTACCTCTTCGAGAAGGACCTCCAACCCGGCCGGCCGCCGGTGCCGGTCGACAATTCCGGCTTCTTCGACCACGTGCCGCACGGCACCGGGCACGACTTCCGCCGGTCGGCCATCTCGCTGCTGGAGCAGATGGGGATCTCGGTGGAGTTCTCCCACCACGAGGCCGGGCCCGGTCAGAACGAGATCGACCTGCGCTACGCCGATGCGCTCACCACGGCCGACAACATCATGACGTTCCGCACCGTCATCAAGGAGGTCGCGCTCGAGCAGGGCGTCTTCGCCTCGTTCATGCCCAAGCCGTTGGCCGATGCGCCGGGCTCGGGCATGCATACCCACGTGTCGCTCTTCGAAGGCGACCGCAACGCCTTCTTCGAGGCCGGCGCGCCATACCAACTGTCCACGACCGCAAGACGTTTCATCGCAGGGATCCTGCGGCATGCGGGTGAGATCAGCGCGGTCACCAACCAGTGGGTCAACTCCTACAAGCGGATCTGGAGCGGGGCGGAGGCGCCGCCCTACGTCTGCTGGGGGCACAACAACCGCAGCGCGATGGTGCGGGTGCCGATGTACAAGCCGTCCAAGGGGCAGAGCTCACGGATCGAGGTCCGCTCACTGGATTCGGCCGCCAACCCCTACCTCGCGTACGCCGTGGTGCTCGCCGCCGGCATGAAGGGCGTCGACGAGGGTTACGAACTGCCCCCGGAGGCCGAGGACAACGTGTGGGCGCTGACCGACCGAGAGCTGCGCGCCATGGGGATCGACCCGTTGCCGGCGTCCCTGGACCACGCGATCCACCTGATGGAGCACAGCGAACTCGTCGCGGACACCCTCGGCGAGCACGTCTTCGACTTCTTCCTGCGCAACAAGCGCGCCGAGTGGGCCGCCTACCGCGACCAGGTGACGCAGTACGAACTGGATCGCTATCTGGGCACGCTGTGAGGGAGACGGGAGTCGGCTCCCGACCCGTGCTCGCCCGCGCCGGTTTCACCGAACCCGAACGTGCGCAAGCGATGGTGGCCGAGTTGCGGGTCGCACCGGCTCTGGTCGAAGCGGCTGTCGCCTCCCTGGCGCAGGCCGCCTCGCCCGACCATGCCCTGCTGGGGCTGGTGCGTCTGGGTGAAGTGCTTCCCGACTCCGAGACCGACACGTTCGCAACGCTGTTCGCCGATGATCGGGACGGCTGGGACCGGCTGGTCCGGCTGCTCGGCGCCTCCACGGCACTGACCGACCACGTCGTCCGGCACCCCGAGCACTGGCGGGACGTGCTGGCCGCTCAGGTGCGCGATCGGGACGCCCTCTACGCCGCTCTGTCCGACGCGGTCGCAGACGCCACCGGCCTGCAGGCGTATGACGCGCTGCGCGTCGCCTACTACCGGCAGCTGCTGCAGATCGCGGCGATCGACCTGACCGGCGATCCGATCGAACACTTCCCGCGGATCTCCGAGGCCCTCTCGGAACTGGCCGGGGCCGCTGTCGCAGCGGCGCTGCGCATCGCGCGCACCACGGTCGAGGACGCGGACAGGTGCCGGTTGACGGTCATCGGAATGGGCAAGTGCGGCGGCCGGGAACTCAACTACATCAGCGACGTCGACGTGATCTTCGTGGCCGAGCCCGCCGATGGTGTCGAGGAGGCCGACGCGCTCACGGTCGGCAACAGGCTGGCCACCGAGGTGATGCGCGCCTGTTCGGAGCCGACGGGGGAGGGGGCGCTGTGGCCGGTCGACCCGGCGCTGCGTCCGGAGGGCAAGCAGGGTCCGCTGGTGCGCACCGTCGAGTCGCATCGTGCCTACTACGAGCGCTGGGCCAAGACCTGGGAGTTCCAGGCGCTGCTCAAGGCACGACCCATCGCCGGAGACGAGCAGACCGGTGCGGCATACCTGTCCGCGATCCGGCCGCTGATCTGGCGCGCCGCCGACCGCGACCACTTCGTCGAGGACGTGCAGGCCATGCGCCGGCGGGTGGAAGACCATGTGCCGCACGGAGAGTCCGGCCGGCAGCTCAAGCTCGGTCCCGGCGGCCTGCGGGACATCGAGTTCAGCGTGCAGCGGCTGCAGTTGGTGCACGGACGCACCGACGACCGGCTGCGGGACCGCGGCACCCTGGCCGCGATCGCCGCACTGTCGGCCGGCGGATACATCGGGCGGGTGGACGCTCGCGAGCTGGACCAGGCCTACCGCCAGCTGCGCGTGCTCGAGCACCGCATCCAGTTGTCCCGGATGCGCCGCACACATTTGATCCCGACGAGTTCCACCGAGTTGCGCATCCTCGGACGATCCGTCGGGCTGCGCGCCAACCCCGAGACCGACGTGGTCAAGCAGTGGCGCGAACGTGCCGCGCAGGTGCGCCGGCTGCACGAGCGGATCTTCTACCGGCCGTTGCTCTCCGCGGTCGCCAACCTCTCCCGCGACGACGCCCGGCTGACCCCGGAGAGTGCGCAGGATCGCTTCGCGGCGCTGGGTTTTCGCGATGCGAAGGGCGCTGTGCGGCACCTCGAGGCGCTGACGGCGGGGGTGAGCCGCCGGGCCGCCATACAACGCACGTTGCTGCCGGTGATGCTGCAGTGGTTCGCCGAGGAGGTCGACCCCGACCTCGGACTGCTGGCCTTCCGCAAGCTGAGTGATGCGCTGGGCACGACGCACTGGTTCCTGAAGATGCTGCGCGACGAGGGTCGTGCCGCCGAGACCCTCGCCAAGTCCCTGGCCAGCAGCCGGTATGTCGGTCAGCTGCTGGAGAACGCCCCGTCCGCCGTGCGCGTCTTCGGGTCCACGCACGCGCAACAGCCGCTGACCAGGGATCAGCTGCTGACCGCGATGCGGGCAGCGGTCGACCGCCAACCGGACGACGACGACGCAGCACTGTTGGCGATCCGGTCGGCCCGACGCACCGAACTCATCCGGATCGCCGTCGCGGACCTGACCGGCAACCTCGAGCTCGACGCCGTCGAGCGGGCGCTGACCGACCTGGCCGCCGCCACCCTGCAAGGAACACTCGAGCTCGCCGTCCGGCATGTCGAGAAGGAAAGCGGCGCAACGCTTTCCACTCGCATCACGATCATCGGGATGGGCCGGCTCGGTGGCGCCGAGATGGGCTATTCGTCGGACGCGGACGTCATGTTCGTGCACGACCCGCTGCCGGACGCCGACCCGCAACTGGCGCAGAACCAGGCCGAGGAAGTCGTCACCTACCTGAAGAACGGCCTGAGCGCCGGCGGACCGGACCCCGCCCTCGTGGTCGACGCCGACCTGCGACCGGAGGGCAAGGCCGGGCCGATCGTGCGCACTCTCGCCTCGTATGCGGCCTACTACGAGCGGTGGTCCGAGGGATGGGAGGCCCAGGCGCTGCTGCGTGCCTCGCCGATCGCCGGTGACGAGGAGCTGGGGGTGCGCTTCACCGGGCTCATCGACCCGCTGCGCTGGCCGGAGGGCGGCATCGACGAGAAGGCGGTGCGCGCCATACGCATGCTGAAGGCGCGGATGGAAGCCGAACGCCTGCCGCGCGGCGGCGACCTGCGCACCCACTTCAAGCTGGGCCGCGGCGGCCTCTCCGACGTCGAGTGGACCGTCCAGCTCGCGCAACTGCAGCACGCCCACGAGATCCCGCAGCTGCGGCACACCGGCACCACGACGCCGCTGCGCGCGATGGCGCAACACGGCCTGATCGACGTGCCGGACGCGGCGTTGCTGCGCGAGTCCTGGACCTTGGCCAGCCGGTTGCGCAACGCGTCGGTCCTGTGGCGGGGGCGTCCGGTCGACTCGCTTCCGGGTTCGCTGGCCGACGCGGACGGCATTGCTCGGATCCTCGGCTCACCCGTCGGCTCGGGTTCCGAGCTCTCCGAACGCTATCTGCGCGTGTCCCGCCGGGCGCGCGACGTCGTGGAGCGGGAGTTCTACGGTACCGATCCCGACGCCGACCGGGACGTGGACCCCACCCGCTGACGGCCGCCGATCGGGCCGAGGCGCCCGTGAATGGTCAGCTCGGTGGTGAGCAGGACCGAGATCGCCTGCGCCACGAGCAGCGCCACCAGCACCAGCAACTGGACCGCGGCCGCCTCCCACGCGCTGGCCCCGCCGAGCAGGGCGCCGACGAACGCTCCTGGCAGCGTCACCAGGCCGACGGTCCGCGTCTGGTCCATGCCCGGGATCAGCGCCAGTGCCGCGGGGGGGGGGGGGGCGGCGGCCGCCGCCCCCCCCGGGGGGGGCCCGAGGGGCGAACCCGCCGCGAACACGCCCGAGCGGGGGCGCCACCCCGCCAGGGTCCGCGTGCCGGCCCACCACGGCCCCG